>NZ_JAIUHS010000010.1:0-235089 GCF_020165235.1 Mesorhizobium sp. CA13
ACTTCCTTCTTTGCATTCCCACTCTCCAGTTCCGTCAAACACCTTATCTCGGTGTCCACGAAACCGGCAGCAGCCCAGTCGATCACCTGCTGGTGAAGGGGTATCTCGCGAGCCTCGTTGGTTTTGACTGTTCCGGCCTCGGGGGTAATGCGAATTACCCAGACGTCGCCGCGAAAGCATGGTGACCGCTTCCAGCGTCCGCGTGCCTCCACTCGGTACGGACGACGCGAAGGACAGCCTCCACCCCGGCTGGATGCCTCATGCCGTCGCATGCTGTCTAAATCAATAGCGCCCTGCATGATGGGCTTTTTGGCGGGTAAGTTCTAAAATTCGCTCTAAGTTATTGATTTTGTTGATAAACTGGCGGAGAGAGCGGGATTCGAACCACCGACCTCTGCCTTCGGAGCAATTTAGAGTTCGGATCATCTGAAATCGCGATTGATTGCTATGCTTCAGGAGAGCCTTCTCTGTCTGACGAGCCATTCTTTGGAGCAGAGGCGACCTCTTCGAACGGCCGCTTCCAGGCTGCTCACTCAATGCATCGAACGGCTGAGAGGAGGCATTAAGCGGACTGTCGATTCAGCAAACTTCTCGGACGCCTTTTGGGATCGCCGTAGGAGTTTACAAAATAATTGTTAGCCGCCTGCTGCTTCCCTCATTCTTGCTAAATATTCCAGGCAAATCTCTTCGGCGCATTTGTGGAGTTCTGCCGTGCGCCCACCTAGCCAGACGAGAGCCTCATCACTGATAGCGTAGTATTTAGAGTAGCGGGCCTTCACATACGCCTCGTTTAAAGTGTTGAACCAAGCGCGATGACGCTGCTGTTCTCGGGGCCACACCTCTGATAACCGTCGATCCTGATCCTCGGCCAGTCCTCTGAGAAAACTCAGTTTGTGGGAAGGTGGGCTGTAGTTAGTGAGTACCAGCAGCAATGTTGCGTAGGCATGCTCTATCGCCTGGTGCAGCTCAAACGCAGAATGGTTGTAATCGCCCTCGGTCAGATAGAACTGAGCCCCCTTAGCAAACACTTTGGCCCCGGCAAAGCGGGATTCAAAATGTTCTTTGGCCGTCTCATACACCGCTTCCGGCGTAAGCGGCTTGGGTTCGGCCAGTGGCTCTTCATCAAGTTCGTAGAGGACAATGCCATCGTGGCGAATGTCGGTGAAAAAGTACTGCCCCTGGCGTAGCGCCGTGTTCACGAAGCGGCGGCTGTGCACGATGAAGCTGGTCGGTGTCTTGATGGCGCGGTCGCGTTCCAGCCGATCCTTGGCCTTGTACCAGTAGGCGAAGTCGGACAGCTTGTTGTTGTTGACGACCACCAACAGATCGAAATCACTGCGATATCCCTTCATCGTCAGCGGCTCGTCCACCCAGTCGCCGCGGGCATAGGAGCCGAACAGGATAATCTTCAGGATACGGCCGCTCTTCTTCCAGTCCGCGCTGCTTTCGGCCAGCGCGTCCTCGAACTCGGCATGCAGTATTTCGACCACGCGGGCCAGCTCTTCCTGCTTGTGCTCCGGTAAATGATTGATGCTGGTCTTCATCCTGGCCGGTTCGAGGGTTGTCAACTTGGGGGCTAGAAGCGTGCTAGAAGCAGGTTTCAACATAGGGAGCAGGCTGTCGGGGCGCCGGCTGGGTCAGATTCTAGCATGAGTAGATTCGCTCCACAAATTCAGATGGCCGCGCAGAAAAGCCGGCGCAAGACACTTCGCTGACAGCGGCTGACTGATCCGAGCAGTCACCGCGGCTTTGTTGTCATCCCTGACCCGATCTGCCATTCTTGATTGCGTCGCGACGGAACCGATCCGCGCAACCGACCTGGAACGCAGCCAAAACTCTGAGCTGCCCATGAAGCCATTGATCGCGATCTGCTCGCAGGATGCGGATTTCTATCTGCTCCTCAGCCACATCCTGGAGGTCGACGGTTTTGCCTGCACCTTGGCCTCCTCCATCAAGGACGTGCTGTCCCTTGCCTCCGAAAGGCCGCTCCAGGCGGTGTTGCTGGACTGTCGGGTCGGCAATCATCTGGCGGCACAGAGTGCCCGGATCAAGCAGCAGGCTCCCGCGGGCGCCCTCCCCTGTGTGGCGCTGGTCCACGCCAGCGCGGAGGCGCAGCACATCCAGCTCTTGCAGTCCGGCGTCGACGAGTGCTTTATCCGGCCCTTCGCGCCGGCCAAGCTGCTCCAGTACCTGCGCTCGCGCCTCGCCATCGGCCAGGGGCTGGGATCAGCGCCCGAGGGCGCCAAACCGCTCATATACCGCGATGTCGAAATGCGGCTCGACACGCATCGCGTTCGCTGCGGCGGCAAGGCGATCGCGCTCGGACCGATCGAGTTCAAGTTGCTGCGCCACATGCTGGAGAACCCGGAGAAGGTGCTCAGCCGCGACGAGCTGATTGGCGTTGCCTGGGCCAGCAGCCGCGGCGTTAGCGCGCGCACGGTCGATGTCCACATCAGTCAGCTGCGAAAGCTGCTCAGCCAGTGCTCGCGCGCCGCCGCGATCCGTACCGTCAGGCTCGCCGGATATGCGCTGGCGCGCACGCCATCCTGATCATCCCTCCAGTTCCGTTCCAAGTGTCGCCGGTGACGACCGCTCCCTCATGCAGATCTTTTGGGATTGGCGCCTTTGCGCCGATGTATAACGTCAGCCAATAATAGATTAAAGCGGGCGCGATGTATATAGCACAAAAGATTGTTATGTTTACCGTTGCGCCATGCACCCCCTCCTGACAGCATACGCTTTGACTTACATCAGTATCAACTAATACGTTGTTTCGCGAGGGAATGTTCATGCCAGCGAGGGCGGGATGTGGCGTGGCCATCGGCCACCATGGCGAGCTGGTCCAAGGCCTGTTCGAAGACAATGGCGCCCGCCTGCGACGCGCGCTGGTCTCGCTGCCCTGCCGTCAGCTGAAATCCAGGGCCCGCTTCAACACAAGCGACAGCGATCACGTCGATGTCCTGCCGGGCTCATGCGAGAAGGCAAGGCGCGCCGCCGAATTGACGATCGCACGGTTCGCTCGCCCCGGAACTGGCGGCGAGCTCGTCATAGACAGCAACATCCCCGTCGGCCGCGGCATGGGATCGTCAACGGCTGACGTCCTGGCGAGCATCCAGGCGGTGCTGGATTGCCTCCAGATCGAGGCGGCGTCGGACGAAGTCATGCGCATCGCAGTCAGCGCGGAAACGGCCTGCGACTCCACCCTGTTCAAACGGCTGGCCGTGCTGTTTGCGCATCGTGAAGGAATCGTCATGGAAGCGTTCCGCCGGCCGCTGCCGCCCATCGATCTGATCAGCATCGATACGACGCCGGAGGTGACGGTCGATACGCTCGCCTACGAGCCGGCGCGCTATGATGCCCTGGAGATCGAGACCTTTCGGCCGCTGCGCAGTCTGCTGCGATCAGCCATCAGGCACGCTGACGCGCGCATGCTTGGCAGGGTTGCGACCGCAAGCGCGCGGATCAACGAGCGCTTCTTGCCAAAGCCAGGGCTGGACGAGATCGAAACCATAGGCGGCCGGTTCAATGCCATAGGCGTCCAGGTCGCCCATAGCGGCACCGTCGTCGGGTTGATGTTCGATGCACTCGATCCGAACGCGCCCATGAACATCGACGGCGCGTCAGATGCGTTACGATCCTCCGGTTTCGAGCCGGCAATCTTCCGCCACTGATGCCCGGAGCAGCTTGATGTCGATCCATACGCTGATGCGCAAACTGGAGGATTTCGAGGGGCCGCGCCTCGTTCCGCTTAGCGCAAATCTCTTTGGCGCGAGTTTCTTTCTCATGAAGCTCCTGCCAGCCCGGTTCATGCTCGAACGGGCCGTGGATCAGGGGCGTTTGAGACCGGGAGCGACAATCTGCGAATCTTCGTCGGGAACCTTTGGCCTGGCCCTGGCCATGCTGGCGGTTCAGCAGGGCTACCGGCTGATCCTGGTCAGCGACTGGGCGCTCGATCGCCATCTCCATCAACGCCTCGTCGAACTGGGCGCCGAGGTGACGATTGTGGATAGTCCGGCGCCCTGCGGCGGGCTGCAGCAGTCGCGGCTCGATCGCCTGCATGTGTATCTGCGCGACATTCGGGGCAGCTATTGGCCCTCGCAGTACTACAATCGCGACAACTCGCTCTCCTACGGCAAGGTTGCCGAACAGTTGATAGACCGGGTCGGAAAGCTGGACTGTCTGGTTGGTCCGGTCGGATCGGGTGGTTCCATGAGTGGGACATCCCGCTACCTGAGGACGCTGTTTCCCGACCTGCACGCCATCGGCGTCGACACGCCGGGCAGCGTGCTGTTCGGCCAGCCCAGTGGCAAGCTCAATCTCAGTGGCCTTGGCGGCAACATCCTTCCCGGCAATGTCGATCACAGCCAATTTGACGAGGTGCACTGGCTCACCCCGGCAGAGGTCTTTCACGCGACCCATCAGCTGCATCGTGAACATGGGCTTTTCATGGGGCCGACCAGCGGCGCGGCCTACAGGGTCGCCGAGTGGTGGTCGCGCAACAACCCCGACAAGACGGTGGTGGTGATGTTCCCCGACGAGGGACACCGGTATGTCGAAACCGTCTACGACCAGCAATGGCTGGAGACCATTGCCGGGTGGCCGGGCCCATCCCCAGCCAGTCCCGTCACGGTGGGTGCACCAACCGAGCTGATGTCGGCATGGTCGCGCTTTGCGTGGAGACGCAGGACGCTGGACGAGGTACTTGCCCAGGCCCCGCGACCGGCACGACTAGCGGGAGCCTAACGCACACTTTGTAAACGGTCTCGCAAGCCCGCAGACGATCGGGCAAGTGGCTAGTTCAGGCGCGTGACGGGCGTGTGCACGCAACCGGCAGCGAACATGGGCGGCGGACCGTCCAGGCGATCAAGGAGCTGCGCCATGAAATTTCTTAGTCAGGCACCTAAATCTCTTTATCCCAGGGTGCTGTGCCGGACCCAGTCCACCCTGCCGATCTACGCCATGCTTCTCGCCATGCAGTGCGCACGCAGCATGTATATTGTCCTGGTCTCCTGGCTCGCGCTGCAGATCACCGGCGAAATCGCTTCGGTCGGGAGGGTCTTGATCTGCTGGCAATTGCTGGCTTTCACGATGGGACCGTTGCTCGGGCCGCTGATCGACCGCTCGCGCCGGCGGAGGGTGTTCGTGATTGGCGAGACTGTCCATGGCGCCGGTGTGGGCCTGCTAGCCTTGGTCACCTGGACCTATTCTCCTCAACACACGCCGATCTCCCTGCTTTACGCCACCGCCTGCTTCATCTCTGTCGGTTCACTGCTCTCCTATCCCAGCAGCCAGGGGCTGATACAGCTGGCCGGCGCACGGGCGCTGATGCGCGTCGTGTCCGCCGGCATTTTCTCCAGCCAGATCGGCAACATTGTCGGCGCGGCAATTGCTGGGCTCTGCCTCGGGCTTGTCGGCGTGACCGGCGGCCTGACCGTTTGCGCGGCCTCGTCCATTCTGGCTGCCGTGTTCGCCAGCCTTCTCGATGACAAGGATGCCACCGGCACGATGCATCCCGGTCTGCACGCGCGGGACTTGATCGCAGGTCTTCGCGAGACCGTGGCAAGTCCTCGTCTGAGATTGGCGGGCGTTGCCCTGTTGCTGGTCTACGCATCGGCGCATTCATCTAACGCGCTTTTGGCCGGCTTCGCACGCTATGAGCTGAAGCTTCCCTCCAGCCACTATGGATGGCTTGCCGCTATGTATTCAGGCGGTGGTTTGATCGGAAGCCTAAGCCTCGCTTGGCTTTCCGGCATGGCGAGGGAAAGGCTCCTCATTGGTACGGGAACCCTACTGCTCGCCGGCGCCACCGCTGCCTTCTCGACCTCCCGAACCCTGGCCGCGGCTGTGCTTTGGCAGGGTCTCATCGGCCTGTCCTTCATGATGGTTCGTGCCGGCAGCGACGTGACGATACTCAAGGCAACGCCAAGCGGGATGGTTGGCCGCGTCCGCAGCAATATCGACGCCGCGATCGGACTTGTGGCAGTCCTGATTTATCTTCTGCCCAGTCTTATGCCGGGTGTTCCTGCTCGCCACATCTTCATCGGTCTTGCCGGCCTGTTTGCCTGCGCCAGCTGCGGGATTGTTTGGATGCAATGGCGCCAATCTCGAGCTGAGCACGCGCTCAGTCATGCTGTGGATGCAGCCCACCCCTCCGCTGGCCCGGCTATCTGAGAAAAAGAAGCCTGTGCCGACACAATCGAAATCCGCGGAGGCAGCATTTGCGAACTCGCCGCCGATCAAGTCCCGCCTGAGCGGCGTCAGCCTGCGTCGCGTAGGGGTCTGCGGTCGGGCCGCCATCAAGAAGCTGGTGCTCGACCCCGAACAGGAACAGTTCGCTGGATCGGTAGACGTCGTTTTCGACCAGCTGCAAAACAGCCGCCATCCAGAGCTCGAACACCCCTTTGCAATTGTCGCCTCCAGGAAAACGGTCGGCTTCTTCATCCTGCGCGAGAAGCAGGCATTGCCGCCGTGGGCGCCGGCAGATGCAATCACCTTGCACAGTTTCCGCATCTGCCGCGCTTTGCAGGGCAAGGGCTATGGCCGGGCCGGCGTGGATCTCGCGACCTCCTGGCTGCGGCGGCAGCGCCCCGACGTCAGACAGCTGATGCTTGCGGTCAACGGCCGCAACGCGGCGGCGAAGTCGGTGTATCTCAAAGCGGGTTTCAGCGACACCGGAGAGATCTTCCATGGCCCGATCGGCGATCAAAACATCCTCACCGCGCACATCCGGCTCGACCTCGGCTGAGGCAATTTTGCAAAGCGCGGTCTTTTCATTCCAACCGCTAAGGTATACTAGGTATATCAAATCGGGAGGGACGCTATGCAGTTTGTGACGCAACAATTGGCCGAATTTGCCTGCACCGCCGGCTACCAGGATCTCCCGGATTCGGTGGTTGAGAAGACCGAGCGTGCCATTCTCGACACGATCGCAGCACTTGTCGGCGGCGTGCCGACCGAAAATGCGCGGCTCTCTCGCGCCGCCGCGCGGACCTGCCTCGGGCCGGGTTCAGCCCATGCCTGGTTCGCCGAGGCCGGGTTGCATCCGCTGGCCGCCCTGTTTGCCAATTGCGCGGCGGCAAGTTCCCTCGACATCGATGACGGCCATTGCCTTGCAGCGGGTCATCCCGGCGCGGCCATTGTTCCTGCCGTGCTGATGGAGGCAGCGCGCCTCCGCAGCGATGGCCATGATGTGCTCACTGCTACGGCCCTTGGCTATGATGTTGCGTTGCGCATCGCCGCCGCCCGGTGCTTCACCGACACCATGAGCTTTGCCAGTGGTCAATGGACCGGCTTTGGCGTCGCGGCCGCAATCGGCTGGCTTCGCAGGATGCAAGCCGACCAGATTGCACACGCAATCGCCATTGCAGGTGCCGAAGCGCCGCAAAACCTGCCGCAGGGAGATTGCCAAGCGAGTTCAGTCAAGGGCAGCAGCCCCTGGTCGACCGTCACAGCCCTGTTCGCCGTCGAACGGGCCGGGGTCGGTATGAGCGGATCGGTCGACATGCTGGACCGTCCCCATGCCTATAACGTCGGCGCCATCACCGCCGACCTTGGCAGTCGCTGGTTGATCGCCGAGACCTATCTCAAACCCTATGCCGCCTGCCGCTACACGCATCCGGTTATCGATGCGGTGCTCACGCTGGTTGGAGATCGTAGCCATGGCGAGCCGATCGAACGCCTTGTCGTCGAAATTTTTCCCGAAGCGCGAAAGCTGCCCAACGAAATCGCGCCGAATTCGCTGGAAGGCGGACAGTTTTCCGTGCCCTTTGCCGCGGCACTTGCCGCATTGCGAGGCGCCGAGGCTTTCCGCCCCTTGCGGCCCTGCTCGCTTCGCGACCCCGACGTGGTGGCACTCGCGGCGAAAGTCGAACTCCGCTATCCCGACGAACTGTCCGCTATCTTCCCGCGGCGTACCCCGGCGCGGGTTACGATGGTTATTGACGGGCGCGAACGTGTCGCAGATGTGCCGCGGCCCTTGGGCGATGCCGGCAATCCCATGGACCGATCAGCCGTCGAGCAGAAGCTGTACGACCTCGGCCGCGACACGCTTTCGCAGGCTAGGCTCGGGCAAGTCATCCAGTCCATAACGTTGCTTAAGGAGCGAGAGGTTGCTCCCCTGCTCACATGCCTTAGAGCTGAACCGGTTGCCCACGCTCACGCGTCTTGAACCGGGTGCATCTGCATCGAACCGCTGTCGGCATACTGTTGGAGCAATCTGCGACTGTCGGGTGGATGACCACCCGCGGCCGCAGGTGTCGCCGCTGACGGATACTGCGGTATTGCCGCTGAACGTTGAGCAGCCCGCCGGGCTATGCGTTTGCCTTGCGCTTCGCTCTCACCGCTTTTGCTGGAGGAGCCGCCTTGCGGCCGAGCCCGCTCGCTTTCGCCAAGGCTGACCGTTGCGCGGCATAGCTTGGCGCCACCATCGGATAATCTTTGGCCAAGCCCCATTTGGCTCTATATGCCTCGGGGGTCATGCCAAGCAGGCCGAGGTGACGTCTCATCGACTTGAATTTTCGGCCGTTTTCCAGACTAATGATGTAGTCGGGAAACACGGACTTCTTTGGATTTACGGCGGGAATGAGTTCGGGCTTAGGTGCGACCGTCGGCTGCTTCAGCTTCGACAGCGCCGCATGCACGCTGGTGATCAGATCGGGCAAGCCCGTTGTCGGCAGCGGATTGTTTTGAACGTAAGCGGCCACGACGTCGGCAGTCAAACTGATGAGCTCGCCGCTCTCGATCTTATCCAATTGTGACTCCTGTATTGCCTGTATTGCCCCTCGATCCCCTTCCTATTGCGGAAATCTTGGGCTTGCAACACCGAGCTTCAGATAGGCTCGTGGATCATCAACGACATGTGTCGGCAACCCGGCTCCCGATGCTAAGTTTGGCAATCGACGATCCAAAACCGCCAGTCGCATATGGACTGCCTTGGGGGTAACGGTCCCGCGTCATGGCCGACCGGGTTGTACCCCGTGGGCGATGCCAGCGCCTGCCATTTGCAAAGCTGTCGACGCCTCGCAAGACCGATGGACCAAAGCGCGGACCGTTACTCTATCGGGGTAATCGGATGTGAGAAGGCCTGGTATTCGGAAAAGCCGCTCGAGGTGCCGACCAACACGACCACGGCATCCGGGCCAGCCGAGCCTTCGCAGACGAGCTTGCGCAGGCCGGTCAAAGCCGCCGCGCTCGACAGTTCCAGATAAACGCCGCAGCGCGCCAGCCGCTTTTGATCGGCGCACGTCATTTCGTCTTCAACCACGACCGCCGACCCTCCGCCAGAGGCAATCGCCTCGAGGGCCTGATAGGTCACCGTCGAACCGCCAATTGAAGTCAAGGCCGAATGGCCTTCGAAATGGCCGCGATAATCAGCCCCTGCAAGCACCCGTGAAATGCGTCCGAAGGGCTCGACCGCATGGATGCGGGGCCGTTTGTCGATGAACCCTGCCGTCTCCAGATCGCGATAGCCGCGCGCGATGCCCCAAAGCAGATCCGCTCTTGATGTCGGAACGACGATATCGGTGCCTGCCTCGGGCCCAAGCTGGAGAAAGAGCTCGAACGCAAGCGCCCTGTAGCCATCCACACCGAACGGATTGCTTCCCACTGCCGGAAGGATGAAGTTGGTGGCCGGGTACCATTCGCCGGCGCGGATCTTCTCGGCGAGCACCTGCCAGCGGCGTTGCGGCGTGGGCGCAGCCAGCAAGGTCGCTCCATGCATCTCGATTGCTCGTCGCCAGTTCGGGTTCATGTCGGGCGTGGTGACGATCACGCAATTCAGCCCGGCGTGAGCCGCGTAGGCGGCCAGAGAGACGCCGGCATTGCCGCTGGAGGCCGCGGCAACCGTCGAGGCGCCGATCTGCAAGGCACGCTGCACGACAAATCTGCTCATGCGGTCCTTGTGCGACCCCGTCGGATTGGTGCCCTCGTTCTTGAGATGGAGCGCGCGCACGCCGAGCTCTTCGGCAAGCCCATCCAGCCGAACTAAAGGTGTGTTGCCCTCCCCCAGTGTTGGGCAGTCCGAGTAGATCTGCCAGTCGGCGACGTGCTCAAGCGAATTGGGAAACGCCTCATACTCGGTCGCCAGGCTCGCCGGCATATTGCGGCTGAAGCAGCTCGGGCACCCTTCAAAGTAGTCCGCGACGGGAAAAACGCACCGGCAACGAATACAGCGCAGGCCGCTCACGCGCGGATTGAGCCTGCGGCCTGAACTAGGCATGCGATGCCCGATCTGGCCCGATATCGATATCTTCCATCACCTTGAACAGGCAATCGCCACGCTCGGTGAGCGACGGTGCCCTGCGACACGCGACCAGCCCTGACGTTGCGAAGAACAGGGTTTCCGGCTCGCGCGTCGGCAGATCCGGAAAGTGGATGTGCCCGGCGATCTGGCCGCCAACCACCTCATCACCAATGTCGGCGGCCGGTTCGAAAATGCCCCGGCTGTGGGCGTAGACGAACGCGTCATGGCCCTTGACCGTCATGAACCGCGTCGGCGAAGCCGGTTCTGTCGCGAGATCGCGCAGAATGCCCTGGTCCTTCAGGAGGCGCTTCAATCCAGCTTCGGCGAGCGCCAATCCTTCTTTGCGCAAGGTCGCACCACCGCCAAGCTCCGTCGTTAGCACAAGCGCGCCCTGTTGCTGCGCAGCCGCTGCCAGGGTGGTCAGTCCGCCACCGCCAGTCCCGTCACTGACAAAGCTGATCGGGGCGCCGAACAGGCGCAGCAGGCGCAGCAGCTTTTCATGTTCCTCGACGGTCCGACCTGGCCGCACCAGCGCGCTCACCGCATAGTCGAGGGAACGTCCCCCGGAGTGAAGATCAACCACAATGTCGGCCATCGGGATCAGCACCTGGCAGACGTAGTGGGCGATCATCTGCGTCGGCGAGCCCGCGGCATCTCCTGGAAACGACCGATTGAGATTGCCCTCATCGAGCGGCGAAACGCGGCGGCCAGCAGCCACGGCCGGAGAGTTGAGGCCCGGTAGGATGATAAGCCGCCCAGAAACCTGGTCGTGCCGGATCTCCCGTGCCAGTTTGCAAAGCGCGATCTGGCCCTCGTACTCGTCTCCATGATTGCCGGCTATGAGCAGCGCCGTCGGGCCGCTGCCGTTCTTGATGCAGGCCAGCGGGATGGCCACCCAGCCATAGGCGGACAGGTCGCTCGAATGCGGTAGCCGCAGACAGTCCGACTGCTTGCCGTCGGCATCATAGTCGATCGGGGTCCAGATGCGCGTCTGACCGGTCATATTCCACCCACTCCATTTCAGCGAAGCATTGTGTCCAGGAAGCGCCGCGTCCGCTCCTGCCTTGGCGCGGAGAAGAAGGTGGCCGGTGATGCGGTCTCGATGACGCGCCCCTGGTCCATGAACACCACGTGATCGGCGACCTCACGTGCAAAGCCCATTTCGTGCGTCACGCAAAGCATCGTGATGCCATCACTGGCGAGCTCGACCATGACATCGAGCACTTCCTTGACCATCTCGGGATCGAGCGACGATGTCGGCTCGTCAAACAGCATGATCTTGGGATGCATGCTCAGGGCACGGGCTATCGCGACGCGCTGCTGCTGGCCGCCTGACAGCTGGGCGGGATATTTGTGCGCCTGGTCGGCTACCCCGAACCGTTCGAGATAATGAAGCGCCATCCCTGCCGCCTCGGTCTTCGATTTGCCAAGCACGCGCCTCAAAGCCAAGGTGCAGTTGGCCATGACAGTCAGATGCGGAAACAGATTGAACTGTTGAAACACCATCCCGATTCCGCGCCGCAATCGCTGCAACCGCTTGGGCTCCCGGCTCAGTTCGTCGCCATCGACACGAACGACGCCTTGCTGGAACGTTTCCAACCCGTTCAGGCATCTGACGAACGTCGACTTTCCCGATCCGGACGGGCCGCAGATCACGATCCGGGCGCCCTGCGCCACTGCAAGATCGATGTCTTTCAAAGCGTGGAAGCCGCCGAACCATTTGTTGAGCCCAACCGTTTCCAGGGCTGGCGCTTGCCCGGCAGGCGCGGTGCCGGCTTGCCCGACCTCTATGGCTGCACAACCAGCTTGGCGCATGGTGCGTGGCGCCTCATTCATCGTTTTGCTGGCTCCAGCAGCTTGCGTTCAACCAACGTCACCAGCCGCGCGATCGTCAGCGCCAGGAGAAGAAAGACGAGGCCGACGACGGTCAGGGGTTCGGCGTAACGGTAGGTGTCGGAGGCGATATCGAACGCCTTGCCCAGCATTTCCGGGACGGCGATCACGGCCAGGTAGGGCGTTGCCTTCAGGATCGAGACGAAATAGTTCCCGACCGGGGCAGCGACGTTGCGCAGCATCTGGGGAGCCAGGATGAACAACACGACGTCGGTCCGCCGCAACCCCAAGGCTTTGGCGGCTTCAGCCTGGCCTTGGGGGATGGCGTCGATGCCAGCCTTGAAGACCTCGGCGAGATAGCCGCTGAAATAGACGCTCAGGCCCAATATGCCGACAAGCAGCGCGGGCAGCGTGACACCGTAGTGCGGCAGGACGAAGTAGAGAAAATAGAGCCATGCCAGCACCGGCGTGGAGCGAATGAAGTCAATCACGAAGCGCATCAGATAGCCGGGCGCGGATGCCGCTCGCCGTGTGATCTCAAAGCAGAAGCCCAGGACCGAGGCGCCGGCGCAACCGGCCAACGCAATGCCGATCGTGGTTCCCATCACGCTCAGGATCGTGGGAACGGTCGAGACGGCGAATTCGAGGTTAAAGTTCATTTGTCAACCTCGCGCCGACGCCTGTCCGATGCTCGACCCAACGGCCAAACAATGCGACAGGATAGCAGACCACGAAATAGGCGAGTAGAAGCGATGTGTAGACGCCGACGGGATTGTATTCGAGCTCGGCGATCTCCTTTGCCCGAAAGGTCATGTCCGTCAGGGTGACAAGCGAAACCAGGGCCGTTCCCTTAATCAGCTGGATGAACTGGTTTATGAAGGTCGGCGCCATCCTGATCAGGGCCTGAGGCAACTCGATCAGCGCCAGCACATGTCGCCGCCGCAGGCCCAGCGCAGCAGCAGCTTCGATCTGTCCTCGATCGAGCGACTGGAGGCCCGCTCTGACGGCCTGGCTCCCATATCCTCCCGCATTCAGTCCCAGCACCATCGCGCTGACGACGGTCGCTGACAGCTGAATGCCGATGATCGGCAGCACGTAGTAGAAGACGAAGAGCAGTATGATCACCGCCGAACTGCGCCAGAACTCGATGACCGCGCTGACGGCGACCCGGGCTAGGCCCCTTGTCAAGTACTGCGCCACGCCGAAGATCAAGGCGAATGGCACGGCAAACAGTAAACCCAATGTGGTGACCGTTGCCGTAGTGCGGAACCCTGCGAGAATTCCCACGAATATCTCAACAATGCTCACGCCTGAACATCCTCGCTCTTGGCCGTCCCGCATCCTGAGAGCCTGATTGCCGCGCCCTGCGGCCTGGCGGTCGCCGCTGATCCAGCCGACAGCCTCTCCATCGCGGCTACTCCATTTCGACGCCGCTCAGTCCTGCCCGGCGCAGATCTGCTCGCTGGTCAGACCCGGCGCGGCTTCCTGATCACTGAAGCCATTCTTCGCCATGATGCTTGCCAACCTGCCGTCGCTTTTCAGTAGCTTCAGACGGGAATTGTACATGTCGCGAAGATCGCCATCCTCCTTGCGAAAGGCAATCGCTGAATAACCGTAGCGTTCCTTCCCCCGGTCTTGCAGGCCCTCGAAAGGCAATGCGCGTTCGATACCCTGGACATTGTTGTCGGACAGGATGCGCGCAACCGTCGCCGCCGAGAACGCGGCGACATCGATCCTGCCGGTGAGCAAGGCCGACACATTCGACTGGATGTCCGGGAACAGCAGCATGTTGATATCGGCAACGCCGGCGGCGGCGGCGTTCTTGGCCGTCGCGCTGCCCCGCCCCACGCCAAATTTTATCTCGGGGTTCGCCGCGATCTGCGCGTAACTGTGAACATTCTTCGGGTTGCCCTTGGCGACCAGGGCAGCGTCGGCAAGCTTCAGGTCGGGGTCGCTGAAGGCGACGAGTTCACACCGCTCTGGGGTAATGTAAAGGCCGGCTGCAATGGCATCGAAGCGCTGCGCCATCAGCCCAGGTATCAAGGCACCGAACTCGGTGACCACCAGTTCCACCTGGTTGACACCGAGGTCCTTGAAAGCCGCCTTGATCAGGTCCGGATGAAAGCCCTCGGGCTCACCGTCCACGCCGCGAAAACCCCAGGGCGCGCCATTGGATATGCCAATGGCGATCTTGCCTTGCCGCAACACCCGCTGCCCGGTCGTTTCGGCTCGCAACGAGGCTGCGCTGATAAGCAGGATGGCAAAAGCGGTCGCCGCGGCGGCCATTGTCCTGAGCAGTCCAACCTTGCTGGCCATGTGATATTCCTCGTTGATGACGAGGTGATAGACCAGGTATACCAGGTATGTCAAGATTTTATGAAGGAAATGTTTGAGCCCTGTTAAACGACCATGAACGAACGAAGGAGGGATGGACATTCTTCAGCCGGTGCGGTAGGTATTCCTGGTATACTTTGCGGAGTGAGGAATGGCTGGACAGATCGGGACTGCTTTACATGAGACCGTGCGGCAGGAGATCACGCGTCGTGTGCGCAGTGCAGAGTACGGCATTGGTCAATCCTTGCCCTCCGCCGCCAGCCTGGCAGAGGATTTTGGCGTCAGCAAAATCACGGTCAAGCGGGCGCTACGCGATCTGCAGTCCGCCGGGATCCTGAGATCGGTGCGTGGGCTGGGAACCTTTGTCAGAGAGCAACGAAGGTTCATTCGCGATCTCGATTTTTCTCTTACCTCCTATGACGACGCGTTACGGCTTGGCCTGAAGCCCTCCATTCACCTCATCTCGTTGACGCGGGAAAAAATACACGATCCAGCCTTCGATGTGCTCGAACCGCCAACCGGGCTGATGTTGTGCGTGCGCAAGGTGATCTTTGCCGACGATACGCCCATCATGTACGACACATCCTATCTGCCTCACTCGGTGAGCGATCAGGTGCTCGAGGAGTTTAGAGAGAAATTCATCAGCGACGTATTGCGCGATCACGGAACCCAATTCACCAAGACCAAACTGCTGATCGATGCCGCACTGGCCTCGGAGGACGCGCAGCAGACCTTCTCCATTCCGAACGGATACCCAACGCTGCGTCGCCTGTATCGACTGAGCACGAGCGAGGAATCCTTCTCAGTGTTCGGAGTAACCGAATCTCCTTTCGACCGGCTGGCCTGCGTTGTGGAACTCGATGCCGCTCAAAAGGCCCCCAGGCGGGGAAAATAGCACCGGGCCGGGGCGACTGGCGCCAAAACAGTGTTGGAAATCCAGGAGCGGACAATCATGCTTCCAGTCTCACCATCACCCGATGTGCCTGTGACCGAGCTGGCCACGCGGCTGGCTGCGGTGCGACGTGAGATGGCACACGATGATATTGACGTCCTGGTGCTCACCGATCAAAAAAATGTCGAGTATTTTACCGACTACAGAACATTGTCCTGGGGCTATCACTCGCGCCCCTTGTTCCTGGTGATCGACCAGGACGAGATTCTCGTCATCGCCAACAAGATCGAATCCAGAAACCTCGAAGCGCGACAACGACCTTTTTCGATTGTCTACTACTCAGGATATCTTGCGGAAGGCGCACGCACCATCGTCGACGAAGTTCGCGCTCGTGATCCGGCCTGCATGCGACGAGCCGCAATCGACTACGGACAGGATATGGCTGGTCGCGGCTCGCTGGAGGTCGTCGATGGTTTGCGGGCGCAAGGGGATAGTTTGGAGAGCGCAACCGATTTGCTGTGGCGAACACGCATGATCAAATCGGCATTCGAAGCAGGTCTCAAGCGCGTCTCGTTCGAGATCGTCAATGCAGCGTTCGACGGCGCCGTTTCGCAGGCGCGTCTTGGCATTACCGAGATCGAGCTTTGTCGGGAGATCCAGGCGCGCATCATCATGAATGGCGCCGAGCGGGCCGATCCAATCGCCATGACGTTCTGCAGGGGTGAGTTCAATTACGGCCGCCCACCCGGCCTCGAGGCGTTGAAGGCCGGCCAATATGTCTGGACGGATTTTCGTTCCACCTATGGCGGCTATCCGGCGGACAGAAATCGCATCGCCCGCGGTGGTCCGCCTGAAGGGTGGGAGATCGACGCCTATGAAAGCACTCGCGCACTGACATGCGCCCTCGCCAATGGCGTTCGGCCCGGAATGACGTGCGGCGACGTTTTCCGTGCCTTTGAACAACTGTGGAGCGACGCCGGCCTGCCGCCGGCCTATGGGCTTGTTTCCCGCATCGGACACGGAGGAGGACTGGACGTGACCGAGCCTCCATCCCTCTCCAAGGGCAGTCCAGAAATCATAAGACCAGGCATGATCCTGCACCTGGAACCCAAGCTGGAGATCGACGGCGCCGTCTTTCAGTTCGAGGAGGTCATCTTTGTTCGCGACGAGGGCATCGAGTTCTTGAGCGATCTCTCTCCAGAGCAGTTGCCCGTCATCAACTGAGTCGATCTGAGTGGGCAGCAGGTGCTGCCAGATCAAGGAGGCTGCCGAATGCTCCCGCACCCAGGCAACTGGCCGAATGAAGAAGTGCGCGCGAGACGACCGGCTGTACCGCCTGCCGAAACGTGAGCGAGGCCATGAAGCCATTGATCGTCATATGCTCCCATGACGCCGAATTCTATCTGGTCCTCAGTCACATTCTTGTCGTGGATGGTTTCACCAGTGCGCTAGCCAGCGACATCGGTGAAGTCCTGGACTTGGCTGCCGCAATGCCGATTGGTGCAGTGGTGCTGGACTGCGGGCCTGACAACCAGATGGCCAGCGGCTGCGGCCGGCTCAGACAGGATGCCCGCACCAGCACCCTGCCCGTGGTCGCGCTGATCGCGCCCGGTGCAGAGACCCAACACATCGCATTGCTGAAGGCCGGTATAGACGAAGGTTTCGTCAGGCCTCTGGCGCCAGGCAAGCTGCTGGATTTCCTGAATTCCAGGCTTGGATTCGAGCGACACAACGGATCGCGGCCGGAAAGCAGTCTGTCGCTGAACCATGGCGACATCGAAATGCAGATCGATACGCATCACGTGCGTTGCAACGGCAGGGAAATCCAACTCGGGCCGATTGAGTTCAACATGCTGCGTCATATGCTCGAAAACCCGGGGAAAGTGCTGAGCCGCGAAGAACTGATCGAGGCCGCTTGGCCCGGCAATGTCTATGTCGGCCCGCGCACGGTCGACGTTCATATCAGCCGGCTAAGAAGATCGATCAAACAGTCTCCACACCATGATGTTATACGCACCGTGAGGCTGGGCGGGTATGCGTTGGAAGCACCGGAGGCCTAGAAAGTACCAACACGAAGGCGGACCAACCCGTCCGGTTCGCTCGAATGGCCAGTGCGCGGGCGTCCCCTGAAACCCACTTGGGAGGCCCAAGCGCCGACCAAGAGGGAGCCGTGCAAGTCTCCCTTGCCGCATTGGCCGGACAAATGCTGTCGGACAATGCTTGCACCGCCCTTTGAGGCCGCGACCGCAGATGAGGGTCGGCTCCCGGGAGCTGAACGGAACGTCTCGATGGGATAGAGATGTTCGCGACCTCGTTTGCCGGTATGAGAGCGGACGAGACAATCGCCGGTGCTGCGTCAAAAGAACCTCCAGAACCGAAATCCCACCGTGCGAGCTCGCCTGGCACACGTCGTATGGTCCTTGGTAGGACAGCGCAGGACCGATAAAGCCCGGGCGGCGTTAACCACTTGCCCACCCAAGCTCGAACCAAGGGCACCTGTCTCCCGTTGTGGACCATGAAAGGTCAGGTCAAGGCCAGGTTCCACTGTCTCAACAACGCGCCTGCGAGATTGGGAGGCTGTTCCCTTGTTGGCCGTACTCGGCAGCGCGCCAAAGTGGCCTGCGAACTGCTGACGCGCATTTATGATAAGCGGTTGGGGGCTCGCTCGCTCGGGGCCGCACAAAGGCACCGGTCGGGCCGGCAGACCGTGTCGGCGAGCTCATCACGTCCATTCGTAAGGCTCGCGATTTGGAAAAACGGTCTCCCTAGTCCTATTCCGGGGATGGGCTAAGCCCTGATGGTTGCACCCAGGGTGATCTATCGTGCGTCCGTCAGTAGGGCAGTGATGCTAGCTGAACTGCATCGACTATATGGGATCCCTGCTATAGTGCCATATGGCCGTTCGAATAGCGATTATCCTGGTGGTCCTTTTTGCCTTCGCCACGGATTCGCAAAACTTGTGGAGCGTTATGGCGGCGACGGCGATGAGCCCTCGCCATGTGCACAATTGTCAAACAGACTCCAAGGCCCCTCCTCCTGCGCCTTAGCGAGGCAGTCCTTCTCGCTACCCCTCCCGCCAATCGCCCAGTCGAACACCGGCTCTGACACTTAGCTGACGGCGCGCAGGCGCCGAGATTGAACAAAGCGCTTTAGTCCCTCCGAATCCAACGCATGGCCGAAAGCATAGCCTTGCAGTATGTCGCATCCCAGACCTTCGAGTATCCGTGCGTGCTCCATCGTCTCGACACCTTCTGCAATAATCTCGATACCCAAGGACTTGCCGATTTCAATGATCGACGAAACGATCTGCCTTCGTTGCGGCGATTTGACAATTGGGATGATCAACTGCCGATCTATCTTCAATCGGCGAGGATGTAGCTTGAGCAGGCTGACTATCGAAGCATAACCGGTCCCGAAATCATCTATTTCTATATCGATTCCGAGTTCTTTTAGTTGATTGACATTCCAAGTGATCAAATCATCGCTGCCATCGAGGAAAATAGACTCGACAAGTTCGAATGAAATCGTTCTCGGCTTGATGTTTAGCTCTCTTAAGCTCTTTATAAGGTCTTCATCCTGAAGACGTCGCCCGGAAACATTGACCGAAACGCGCGGCACATCGAGGTTCGCGGTCGACCACTCCGCAAAATCGGAAAGTGACTGATTGAGTATCGCCCGATCGATCATGGAGACGACATTCAACTCATCAGCAACTCTCAGGAAGACATCAGGCGCTAGAATGCCTTGCTTTGGGTGTCTCCAACGTGCGAGCGCCTCGACGCCGACAATCTCGAGGGTTTTTGCGCTAAACTGGGGCTGGTAGAAAGCTACGAACTCGTTGCGCTCAAGGCCGCCGAGAATTTCGTCGGCAATCCGCTTTGTGTCGACGATTTCGCTTTGCATCGCCTCGGTGAAGAATTCGTATCGATTGCGCCCACGCGTCTTTGCCTGGTAAAGCGCAATGTCAGCATTCACCAACAGGTGCTTGGCTTCGATGTCATTTTCGTTGTCGACCGCAATCCCCACGCTAGCCCCAAAACGGCAGCGGTGGCCGTGGTAATAGACAGGTTCGCTCATCTGGCTGATGATGTTTTCAGCCAGCAGTGCCAATCTCTTGATATCCTGCACGGTGCACAGGACCACGAATTCGTCGCCGCCGATTCGAGCGACAAATCCCCCCTCTTCCACCGTGGATCGCAGCACTGTAGACGCGTGAACCAGCATCGCGTCGCCCGCCGCGTGGCCAAGCGTATCGTTGATGTGCTTGAAGCGGTCGAGGTCGATGTGAAGCAGGCCCACATGCGCGCGGTCGCGCCTGGCGTTTGCCGTGTACTCTTTCAGCACTTGGTCGAGGTAACGACGGTTGGCCAAACCGGTCAGCGAATCGTGGAGCGCAATATGCTCTATGCGCACCTTGGTCGCCTCAAGTTCGGCATTTTTCGACTCAGACAGCTGTCGTGCGCGAACCAGGTCGCTGTTTAACAGGACGTCGGCCGTCACGTCCCATTCCGCGCCAATCATCTTGGGCGTCTCGTTTGGCGCCTCGTACGTGGTGGCCCTGGACCGGACATAACGAATTTCACCATCCGGACGAATAATCCGGTACTCCGACGAGTATGTTCCGCGGCTGGCGACGGCACTGTCGAAATCTGCGTTGGCGCGGGCCAGATCCAGGGGGTGAATCGCGCCCGCCCAATCCGAATAGCCGCGAGGACCCCCATCGCTGGGTCTGCCGTATATTTCGTTGACACGATCGTCCCATGACAGGTCGTTGGTCGCGAGATCGTGTTCCCAAACGCCGATCGCTGACGCCTCCAAGGCAAGTTCCAGTCGTCTCGACAAGCGATGCAGTTCGGCGTAATTGCGCTGCCTCTCGCCGATCAGCCGACCCGCTACCAGGAATGGGATCACGACCAAAGCCCCGGCCGCCGCCATAATGGCGCGCAAGACCCAGGCGTTGCTGGGCGTCGAGGGCCAGCCGTTCTTGGGGATGGCTGCGATCTGCCACGAACCGGACGGTAGCAGAACTTCGGCCGTCACTGGATCGTCTTTGCGGACGTCCTCGGAGCCGAAGAATTGAACTCCGCCTGGGCCAAGCGCATCTTTACCGATGAGCGCGATATCGATTCCCAAATTGTCGTCGAGCAGGCCGCTCGCCTTATACAGACGCTGCACGTCGACGACGGCGGATATGATGCCCCAAAACCTTTCACTGTTGCCCGCACTCGCCACGAATACAGGAAAACGGCCGATGAAGCCTTGGCCTCCCTGCTTCAGGTCGACAGGACCGGCAAGAATCAACTTGCGCTCGTCGCGCGCCCGGAGCGCGGCCTTGCGCTGCCAGTCATCCTTGCGGTAATCGAGCCCCATCGCTTTCTCGTTGCCTTTCAGCGGGTACATCAAGGAGACGACCAGATCGGGCGCGCCGGCAATATTGTTCAATTGCGAATTTTCGCCGAACAGGTTACTGGCGAGGGACGCAAAGCGCTGTTGTCCCATATAGGGTTCAGTTACGATCGTCGCGACCAGTCCATGCACAAGTTGAAGGTTTCCGTTGATGTTTCCTTCCAGCTTGGCGCGGATCAGATTGACCTTGGCCAGCACGTCCGCGCGGGCCACTTGGTCCGAGACGATCTTGTTTTGATGGTCCGCATACGCTGCGCTGAAGGCAATGACCAAAACTGCCACGGCGGCGGGAATATTCACCGAAGAAAAAACGGCATCCTTCATCCCGGCCAACCTAGCGCCGAAAAGAGCCACTGGCGTGAAACTCCCTATGTTGCTCAGGCTTTCATATCGACCCGTGCAGGAACATTAGCTTTCATTAATTAATTTTGAACTTCACAGCCCTGAAAACTTTGCACTTCCCATGCTGATCTCATCGCGGGCTCGCATGGGCTCCGGTCGACAATTTCACGCTCCTTACGACGCTGATATCGAAGGGGATTCGTCGACCAGCGTCGCCACCTTTGTTGGCGTGACCGCAATGAACGAAAAAAATCGCCGCACAAAGGGTAAGCCGCAGCTAAACAAGGCTGCTGCCGATCCATTGGACACCGCGCCGCACGACGCTGGCCCATACACGAGATGAGCAGACGGCGACGCTCAAAGTGGGCCGTTCACCCTATCGAGGCGGATGGACATGCAAAGCTCCGACGAGCCGGTGCTCGGAAGAGGCGCTACGCTTAGCCAGCAAACGTCCCTGCAAGGACCGTGAGCTCGGCACGGATCATGAGCACAGGTGACGACAGGCGGTTAAGTCGGACCGGTGCCGTCACATCGCTTTAGGCGCAGCAAGATATGGGATCGTGCCGACACTGCGCTTGGTCGCGCCGATGGAATAGGCCATCGGGATCTTTGGAAAGTTCTCTGGCAAGCCATACATATCCTTGCCGGCCCTTACGGCAAATGAAAAGTGCTGCCACGAGACCATGTCATGCTCATTCAGAAAATCGAGTGTGAGCCCAGCTGAAATCAGGGCGTTCACCACGTCACTAATCGGATGGATCCACTCGTAGTATCTGGGGTGCTTCAAGCGTCGGTCGTCGCCGGTATAGGTAAGTTCTTCGTTCCAGGCGAGCGGCTGAGCTATTGGGGTTCGCCAGTCGTGCTTCAATTCCAGCACCGCGGCCTTGCGATCACACTGGAACATCAAGGGATGACCCTCAGCCATATAGAGCCGGCCGCCGGGTCGCAGGAGATCGGCAACCACTCGCGCCCATCGACCGACGTCGTCCAGCCAGTTTACCGAACCCCAGGTGACGTAAGCGACGTCAAAGGTCCGGCCAAGCGCTTCGACCGCCTCGAACAGTGGCGCTTCCACGAAGCGCACATCCGCGCCTGCCTTGGCAGCGAAATCCCGCGCGGCCGCGATGGCTGTCGGTGAAAAGTCGAGGCCCGTCACGCTGCGCGCGCCAAGATTTTTCAAGCTGATCGTGTCGAGCCCAATGTGACACTGCAGATGGATGATATCCTTGCCGGCAATATTGCCAACCTCGCGCGTTTCCAGCTCATAGAGATTGGATCCGCCTGCTAGCACATTCTCGATCTGGTAGCTGCCGGTCTTGTCCGTCGAATGCAGTTCGGCCCGATCATCCCAATTGAGGCGGTTCGCACCCAGAAACGATTCCACGTCCCCTCCGATCGCCAGCGCTGACCGACGCTTGGTAAACAAGTGTTTAATATCTTTGCAGCGAACGGGTCGCGCGTCAATGTGATGGCCGCGCCAAAGCAAGACCTCGAACGTATCCGGGAGGTTCCGGGTAACATGGATCGCGACATGAACGCCCTGGGACCTCGAGGTCGGACGATTTCGGCGCTTGAGCACTGAACGGAATCGACCCCATTCCCGCCTCGCAGGCGCCTCGTCGAGTTGGAACAGCCCCAACCCCGCGCGGACCTCTTGGGAGCCTGCGTGACGACTTGTGCCCTTCTGGTCCGCTTGCGCAGAAGGTCAAGCAAGTATTCCGCAACACTGGCATAGATTGTGCGGCGCTCCCCGGATCGGCGCATGGAAGTCCTGCAAGAGAGCTTCGAGCCGGTGCTTCACGGCCATGTCGCCTAGACCTTCGCGACGGCAGCGCACCTTCAAGCCTGCCACGCCCGTCTCGTCCTCGTCGAAGGCATCGAGATAGGGGAAGGCCACATTCCCTCTCGCAGCCATCGAGATGCCGCGCAACGTGCCAGGTGCCGAGCGGCTAACCTTCCACGTCCTGCTCGCGGGATCTCGTCACCGACACCGGAGAGCGGCGCCGGGCGCACGAGAGACAATATCTCTCACTTTTTGAGAGGTAATGTCTCGCAAATATACGATTATATTGGAAGTCGATAGGCACTACCTGTTTGACTGGGTTGGATTGAGCCGCTGAGGAGACCGGCAAATGCCTGGAAAGCCACGATCGAGAGCGCAGTTGGCCACTTTCGCTTCGGCCGACCGCAGCGGGCTTAGGATCATCACCCTTGCGGTGGCGGTCGCCGCCTCGGTCGACCCGACCCTGACCGCGCGCGTCCTCCGTCTAGCACACTACGGGCGTACCGAGCGATGAACGACCGACTCTCCGCACTCAGACTGTTTGTCCGCGCCGCGCGCGTCGGCAACTTCTCGCGTGCTGGGCGAGAACTCGGCCTGTCGCAGCCGTCGGCATCCCGGCTGATCGCCGCGCTCGAGGAGGAGGTCGGCGCGACACTCTTCAGCCGCACCACGCGAGCGGTGACGCTGACGGACGCCGGCGCGATGTACCTGACGCGCGTTGAGGCGATCCTGGCGGCGCTCGACGAGGCCGATCACGAGGCGCGCGGAACGGGAGAGTTGCGCGGCTCGCTCCGCGTCGGCACGCCGATAAGTCTCGGGCTCAGGGAAATCATCCCACGTCTTCCCGCGTTCATGAAGCAGCACCCGGCGCTGAAGATCGAGCTCCGGGTGACTGACCGCTACCCAGACCTCGTGACCGAGGGCATCGACGTATCGTTCCAGTTCGGCGCCCTGCCCGACTCGAGCGCGACGGCGCGCAAACTCATCCACCAGCCGAGGATACTCACGGCCTCCCCGGACTACCTACGGGAGCGCGGCACGCCCACGATGCCGTCGGACCTCGCGCACCACTCGGTGATCATCAGTCCGGCGCATCCCTCGCCGACCTTCTCCTTCCGCAAGGACGGCCGCGTCACCTCCGTGCGCGTTGACAACCAGCTCTCCATCACCATCAACGAAGGAGCCACTGCAAGCGCCGTCGCCGGGCTGGGGATCGCCACATCAAGCGAAAGCAGCGCGCTGGCGGAGCTCGAGGCCGGGCAGCTCGTACGGGTGCTGCCTGACTGGGATTTCGGCTCGATGGAACTCAATGCGCTCTTCGTCAGCGGAAAGACCATAAAGCCTTCCGCACGGGCATTTACCGACTACCTTCTCAGGGAGCTCCGTGCTGCCTAGGGCGGCTCCGGCCAGGGCTCGCCCTGACAGCGGCATTCCCCGGAGTTATTGATACAATACCTTTACCCCACCCCCGGCGAAACCTAACGCTGGCAAAACGCAACCCCAAACGTCCGCCGTCGCGCTGGAGGTTCTCCATGCGTTTCGATGCCGTGTGCGGGAGCGAAGCGAAATATCCCAAAGTGTAATCGGGCCCGCGCCCGACTGATGAAGGCTCCCATGACCAAAGTACTCGTGCTCTACTACTCCTCCTATGGACACGTCGAAAAGCTCGCACACGAAATCGCAGCGGGCGCGCGCGAGGCAGGGGCGTCCGCGGACGTGAAGCGGGTGCCTGAACTTCTGTCTCCGGAAGCCGCCAGGGCAGCCAACTATAAGCTCGATCAGACCGCCCCGGTCGCCCGCATCGACGACCTCGCCGATTACGACGCCATCGTCGTAGGCACAGGCACGCGCTTCGGCAGGATGTCGTCCCAGATGGCAAGCTTCCTCGACCAGGCTGGCGGCCTATGGGCGAAGGGAGCCCTCCATGGCAAGATAGGCGGCGCCTTCGCCTCGTCGGCGACGCAGCACGGCGGCCAGGAGACGACCCTGTTCACCATCATCACCAACCTCCTCCACTTCGGTATGACGGTGGTCGGGCTGAATTACGGGTTCGCCGGGCAGATGAAAGTTGACGAGATCACCGGCGGCGCACCTTACGGCGCGACAACGATCGCCGGGACGGACGCGCAGCGACAGCCGAGCGAGAACGAGCTTGCCGGCGCCCGATACCAGGGACGCGCCATCGCGGAGACCGCCGCGAAGCTCCACGGCTAAACGACACAAGCAGCAGGCGGCAAGGCGCTGGCCGCGCCGCCCGCGCAACCAAGCGGAACGGTGCTGGGAACGTGGAAGAGAAGGCTCAAGACCAAGACGGCATGGAACAGGCCGAGCACGACCTGCTCGCCGATCTCAGGCGAGCGCGCCGCTCACTTCGCCTTCAGGACATGGATGAGCCCCCGGTGGTTGTGCGCCTGACGTCAGGGCAAAGGATAGCCGACGCGGTCGCCACAGTCATGGGATCGTGGAGTTTCATCATCGTCCAGAGCGCGATCCTGTTCGTCTGGATAACCGCCAATCTGGTCGGCGCGATCAGGGGCTGGGACCCCTATCCGTTCATTCTTCTCAATCTCGCGCTTTCGTTCCAGGCGGCCTACGCCGCGCCGGTCCTCATGATGAGCCAGAACCGGCAGCAGGACATCGATCGCAAGGCTGCGGAGAACGACTACCGGATCAATGTGAAGGCGGAGCTCGAGATAGAGTTGCTGCATGAGAAGATCGACCGACTGCGTGAGTGCGAAGTCCTCAATCTAACGGAGGCCGTCAGGATGCTGACCGAGCTGTTGGAGCAGTCGGCGTCGGGTGCACGCGGGTCCGATGCGGAAGGTGGACTGCCATCATAACGCGCGGCTATCGACTTCATGGCGTGACGTCATTTCCCATTCGCCGGGCGGAATTCCATGCTTGGCCGGTACCTTGCTCATCTGGCGCACAACAGCTTAGTGTATTGCGCGGGATGACACTCCCTTTCACCAGCCGACGGAGGAACTCCGCTATGGTCACTCGCGGGTTCACAGGCCGCCAATCCGGATCAGAACTATCGGACCGGATCCCCCCGGGACAGCATGTCGTCGACAGCTTCCCGGTGCTTACCGCCGGCCCCACGCCGCGGATCGAGGCCGCGGACTGGACTTTCACGCTGAAGGTCGGTCCTCGTCCGGTCAAAGCGTGGAGCTGGTCGGAGTTCAACGCACTCCCGCGAACCAGGATGACGCGCGATATCCACTGCGTCACCTCGTGGTCGAAGCTCAACACCGCCTGGGAAGGCGTCGCCGTCGACGACATCCTCGCCGACGCCGGCCTTAGCGCACCCACACCGTTCGCGCTCGCACATTGCTACGACGGATACTCCACCAACGTGCCACTCGCGGATCTCGCGGTGGGGAAGGCGATGGTCGCGCTGAAGTACGAAGGCCAGCCGCTGCCGCGCGACCACGGGGGGCCGGCGCGCCTGCTCGTGCCGCATCTCTACTTCTGGAAGTCGGCGAAGTGGGTGAATGGGCTTCAGTTCACGGAGCGCGACGAGGCCGGTTTCTGGGAACTGCGCGGATACCACAAGTACGGCGATCCGTGGCGTGAGCAGCGATACACGAATGACTGAAGCGATTGCCGCAACCGTGCGATGGCAGAGCTGCGCGATTGTCGAAATCACGACGAGAACGCCGGCTATCAAGAGCTTCTTTCTCCGCCTCTCCGAAACGTTCGACTATACGGCTGGACAGCACGTCGACGTGCGGCTGACTGCGCCCAACGGCTACATTGCCATGCGCAGCTACTCGATCGCCTCGGCCCCGAGCGAATCCAAGGTGATCGAGCTGGCGATCGAGCGCCTGGTGGACGGCGAGGTCTCCCCGTTCTTCCACGACGTCGCCCAGATAGGCGACACGATCGAGCTTCGGGGGCCGCTTGGCGGACACTTTCTCTGGCCGGGGCCTTCCAACAAACCAGTGCTGTTGATCGGCGCCGGCTCCGGCGTCGCGCCGCTCATGGCCATGATCCGGTATCGGAAGGCCAGCGCCGAACCCGTGCCTGTCGCGCTGGTGCTCTCCTCCAGGACCTGGCGCGACGTGCTGTTTAGGGACGAACTCCTCGAGCTCGAGAGGTCGCTTCCCGATTTCGCGTTCGCCTTGGCGCTGACACGCGAGCCGGCGACGCGCCGCGACGACTTCAGCAGGCGAATCGACGCCAGGATGGTCGCTGACGTCGCGGCACGGCTGCCTGTGTCCCCCGGCTGCGCCTTCGTATGCGGGTCGAACGCCTTCGTTGACATCGCCGCGAACGCGGCGCTCGCTTTGGGACTGAACGCCAAGGCGATCAAGACCGAACGCTACGGCGCTTGAGAGACGATCCCTCTCGCTTTGCGAGAGTATAGTTTTCGCGAACGCCGGATTATCCCTTGGCCGCGCCAGTGACGGTCATACCGGTGCAAGGGGACGTGTCGGTGACGGAGACGGAAGCCACCATGTGCTGTCCAGGACACACTCCAGAAGCAGGATACGAACATGTTTTCAGTGATTTTTGAGGTCCTCCCCAATAAGGAGAACTATGACGACTACCTCGACAACGCCAAGATGCTGCGCTCCGAGCTGGAGCAGGAAGCAGGCTTCGTCGACAACATCCGCTACAAGAGCCTGACCCGCGAGGGTTGGATCCTTTCGCTTTCCAACTGGCGGGACGAGAAGTCGCTCGTGCGCTGGCGCACCCGCAGGCGCCATCACGAGGTCCAGCAGAAGGGTCGCGACGAAATCCTCGCAGACTACCACCTACGCGTCGGCCAGATCACCGCCGACGATCGGGTGCCGACCGGGTACGCGCTCACCGAGCAACGGCTCGACGAGACCGAAGTCGGCGAGGCAACGGCGGTGACGCTGATCAACGCGACTCGCCCCGCGGAGTGGAAGCAGACCAACAACCCGTACGATTGCGCCGAGCGGCTCGGGCTGAACCCGTGGGCCGCAGACAGCACGTCCTGGGACATCTTCGATGCCGTACTCACGCCCGGCGACCTGATTCTGCTCATATCCTGGAAGGACGCCGCTGCGGCGCAGGCCTACGAGGACGCTTCCTTGCCGAATGACAAGGCGAGAGTCCGCAGGGTGCGGATCGTGCGCGACTATGGGAAATATGACCGTCGCGAGGCGCCTCAGTACTACGCAGACGCCAAGGGCGGCGAGACCCTCCACGCCTCACACCACACCTGTCGGGAAGGGCTGACCTGCCGCGAGTTCGACTCCGCGTTCGCCCAAGCGCGAGCCGTGGAGCCCTGTCAAAAATTTGAAAGGAAGATACGATGACGAATTCGAATGACGACGGCGCTTCCCGCCCACAAGCTGTGGTGGCCGGCGACCTTGACAGCGACGGCACGCTCAACGGCCGTGCCGGTGCATCGGAGTTCTCGATCGGCGGCCCAGGCGGCAGGGGCGGCACGACGGCGGGGGCGAACCCCTACGAATTGCTGAGCGCTTCGCTCGCCGCGTGCACCGCGATGACGATACGGCTGCAGGCGCGAAGGCGGAAAATCCCGCTTTCCCACGTCGAGGTGGCCGTGTCGTACCGCCATGGCGGCGATGGCGGGCGCGACTCCTTCGAGCGCTCCATCAGTCTCGAAGGAAGCCTTGGCGACGAGGAGCGCGCCCAATTGATGCAGGCCGCGAACATGTGTCCCGTCGGGCGGACGCTCGGCCTCAGCGCCGATATCCGCACGAACGACAAACTCAGCGGCGGGCGGGCAGCAAGCTATGACGACGACTTGAGTGAGCTTCCGATCCCGAACATCGACCCCGACTAGAGTGCCGCCAGGTAGTCCGCGAGCGGCAAGGGCGTTGTTGCGCTTGGTGTCGTAGCAGGCCGCAAGCACCCCTCCAGATATTGGATTCCGCAGCCCTCCCCTTCCCAAAGGAAGACACCTCTCGCTAGCCCGCCTTCGCCGGATCGACCTCTGGAAAATCGATGGGAGTCTGCACCGCGTTGTTCATGAAGTTGGTCAACAGGAACTGGGCAGTCAGCGCGATCATCTCGACGATGTTGGCGTCGGTCCATCCAGCGTCCTTGACCGACGCGAACTGGGCATCGGAAACCTTACCGCGCGTCTCGATGAGAGCTTTCGCGAAGGCCACCGCAGCTTGCCGCTTCGGGTCGCTCGACCGGCCTTGCCGATTCAGCGCGATCTCCTCTGGGGGTATCTTCGCCAAGTTCGTCGAGACGTAGCTGTGCGCGGCAAGGCAGTAGTCGCAGCCGTTAGCCTCCGAGACTGCGAGCGCGATCCCCTCCCGGGTCTTCAGGTCGAGGGTCTTGGACACCGGCCCCATCAGACCCGCCCAACCGCCGAGGGCGTTCGGGCTGATGGACATGAGGCGATAATGATTGGGCACGAAGCCAAGCATCTTGTTGATGTTGTCGAGAATTGCCTGGGATCCGGCGGGCGCGTCGTCGCGGCCTGGGATAACGATGCGGGACATTGTCTTCTCTCCGTTGGACTCCGGCCGGCTCGACCTTCAGACGGTCGAGGTAGCCCCTACCGTGCCGGGGCATAATCCGGTAATCGTGAGAAATGGCCTCTCGAAATGTGAGAGAAGATGGACCGTTTTGAAGCAATGTCGATTTTGGTAGCTTCGGCCGAGGCCGGCAGTTTCTCTGCGGCGGGACGGCAACTGGGCGTCCCCCTACCGACCATCAGCCGCAAGGTCGCTGACCTGGAGGCCCACCTCAACACACAGTTGCTGGTCCGCTCGACACGGAAGCTATCGCTGACCGAGACGGGGCTCGCTTACGTAGCCGCCTGCAAGCGCATCCTGGAGCAGGTCGAGGAGGCGGAGTCGCATGCCGCCGGGGAGTACACCGTCCCGCGCGGCACGCTGACGATGACGGCGCCGATCGTCTTCGGACGCCTCCACGTCGTACCGGTCGTGAACGAATTCCTCGCGCGCTTCCCGCAGATCAATGTTCACCTGACGCTCTCCGACCACACGATCAACATTGTCGACGAGCACATCGACCTGGCCGTCCGTGTCGGTGCGCTGCCCGACAGCACGCTCGTCGCCACGAAGGTGGGCGAGATCAGGCGCGTGGTGTGCGGCAGCCCCGACTACTTCGCCGCCCACGGCGTCCCGAAAATGCCCGAAGACCTGGCCTACCACATGTGCGTGACGTTCACGGCCCTGGCATCTGGGATGACGTGGATCTTCAACCCGCGCGGCAAAGCGACCAAGGGCGTGCGCCCCTTCTGCCGGCTGAAGATCAACACGGCCGAGGCCGCGATCGACGCGGCGATCGCGGGCGTCGGCGTGACGAACGTGCTCTCCTACCAGGTCGCACGGGTGGTGGCCGCCGGGCAGCTCAGGCTCATCCTGGAGGACTATGAGCCGGACCCGATCCCGGTGCATCTGGTGCATCCGGGACAGGCGAACCTGCCGCTCAAGCTGCGGTGCTTCACGGAGTTCGCCGCGTCTCGGTTGCGCAAATCTCTGGCGGCCGACCTGGCCAAGCTCTCTGCGCCCAAGACCAGCCCCGAAAAGAAGAAATAGCCTTCTCACTCGCGGGCGATCATTCATGCATGACAAGAATAACTCAAACTCGCGCAGCGAGACTAGCGCCGCCGCACTGGATAAGCGATTATCCTGCCGGCAAACCGGGCCGCGCGCGACGAGCCGAAAATGTTACTCCAAGATGAACTGGACGCTCTGAAAGCCGAGCGTCTCGCCACGACCCCACCGAAAGTGACGCTGGTTCGACAACGGGCGATGGAAGCGCTTGCCGCATCCGGATTGGCCGAGCGAGCCGCGCACGCCGGCGAGCAAGCCCCCGCCTTCCTGCTGCGTGACGGCTACGGCGGGGCGTTCTCGTCGCGCGAGGCGCTGCGTCGCGGGCCGATCGTCCTCGTGTTCTACCGGGGGAGATGGTGCCCCTACTGCAACATCGACCTGCGAGCGATCGAGTCGGTCTTCCACGACATACGCAGCCTCGGCGCGTCGCTGGTCGCCGTCTCGCAGCAGACGCCTGACAACAGCCTTGAGACGCAGAGGCGTAACGGGCTGTCGTTCGCAAGCCTGGCCGACGCGGGAGGCGAGGTCGCGCACGCTTTCGGTCTGCGCTGGAAGGTCTCCGACGAACTGCGTGCCGTCGAGGAGGGTGGCGACATGGATCTCGCGGCCTTCAACGGCGATCGGAGCTGGACGTTGACCATGCCGGCCCGGTACGTCGTGGCGCCCGACGGGACGATCGCATACGCCGACATCAGCGTCGACTACACGCGGCGCGGCGACCCGTCCGAACTGATCCCGGTCCTCGCCCACCTCGCCGCGCACTAGCCCGCCTTCAGAGGTTCCAGAAAGCGTGTCCGTGCGTCCAAACCGATAGAACCGGGCCTTTCCAACGTGGTCCTGCAAGTGGCATCCATACGCCATGAGTGCGGCGTGCCTGGTCACGCCGTCGAGTGCAGAGCCTCGTCAGTATAGTCGCCAGCAACTTGACGGAGAAAAACCCATGGAGCTTCATCAAGTTCGCTACTTCCTCGCCGTAGCGGCCACGCTCAATTTTACCCGCGCTGCCGAGCAGTGCAATGTCACGCAGCCCGCCCTGACCAAGGGGGTGCAGAAGCTCGAGCGGGAGCTCGGCGGCCAGTTGATCTACCGCGAGCGCCAGTTGACGCAGCTCACTGATCTTGGGAAGGAAGTCCTTCCGATGCTGGAGCGGACGCTGGCCTCGGCAGAGGCGGTGCGCCGCAGAGCCCAAGAGTTCCAACGCAAGGAGGTTGCGCCACTGAAGATCGGCCTCGCCCCGTCCATCTCTGCGTCGCTCGTCCTCGACCCGATCGCGGAGATTGCAAAGTTCGTTCCTGGACTTCAAGTCGAACTGCGCGAGGGCGCAGCGGAAAAACTCGTCGATCTCTTGCTTGAGGGGGAGATCAACGCCGCAATGGTCGGGGACGTACAGGACATCCCCGACCGCATCGACGGCTGGTCGCTGTTCGAGGAGCGCTACGTCGCAGTTCTCGCGCCGACACACCAGCTCGCAAACCGTCCGTCGATCGGCATCGACGACCTCCGCGAGACCATCTTGCTGGAACGCACCGGATGCGACGTCGCCCCGAAGATCCAACGGTCGTATTTCCCCGAAGAACCGCCGCATCTCGGCCACTGCAGCGGTCACGACTTGCACCTGCAGCACATGGCCGCGGCTGGCTTTGGCGTGATACTCGCGCCCGAGCACATGCCGCGCCTTCCGGCACTCAAGACCATTCCACTCGAGGGCGATCCGGTTTCGCGGCAGGTGCGGTTGCTGGCAGTGCAGGGGCGCCGCTACTCGCCGGCGCTGGACGCCTTCGTCAAGGTCGCGCGGCTTCGCGACTGGTCGGTCGAAATCCCCGACCCGGGCAACGACACGCACGCCCCCCGCCAATCGCTTCCAGCCAATCGATCCGCAGCCTGACGACGCCTCACCGATGCCAAACCAGACCGACAAAACACTTGCCCAGATTCGCACAGAGCTGTTGACGACGTTCAGCGCCGCGGATTGGGAGTCATACAACCACCTCGTGGGGTGGCTGCGCGATACAGGCGTGGCATCGCATGCGTTGAAGGTCGGAGACGCCGCGCCGGACTTCCTCCTGCCGGACGCCGACGGCCATCTCCACTCCTCCGAGGAGCTGCGCCGCAACGGACCCCTCGTCCTGAGTTTCTTCCGAGGCGGCTGGTGTCCGTTCTGCACCGCCGAGCTGTGCGCCCTCCAGGCCGCGAGGGACGAGTTCGAGAGCGTCGGCGCGACCCTCGCGGTCGTCACACCCGAGACCAGGGATTTCCCGCGGCAGCTCAAACAGAGCCTGGGCTTGGACCTGAAGGTACTCGCCGACGTCGACTACGGCGTTGCCATGTCGTATGGCGTACTGTTTCGGATGCCCGACGAGACCAAGGCACACTATTCCGGGCTAGGCTTCGACCTCGGCGCCCGGCACGGGTCGTCGGTCTGGATGCTGCCCATTCCCGCGACCTACGTGATCGACGCGGCAGGCCTGATCCGCAACGCGTTCGTCGAGCCCGATTTCACGATACGGGCAGAGCCGGCACAAATCTTGGCCTCGCTGCGCCAGGCCGCCTCCACATCCTAGCTGGAAGGGCCCGCCATCCCAGAACGGCAACGCGCAACGCATGGACCGGCGATACGTCTCAAGCCTGGGAGCCGTCTGGAACATATCCGAGGACGAACGCGATGACCTTCTCGACCGGCATTTCGCAGGGCCGCAAGGAGCTCTCGCCGGACCTCAGCCGGTAAAGGTTGAAGCTGACCACGTCGCCGCCGGCGAGCGCTCGCGCGAACAGGCTGCTCCGCTTTCGGTCGCAAGACCTGCGGACGGTGACGCCGTACCGCAGCCCCTCATACAGGCCTTCACCGTACCCGCACGGAATCGCGGCGAGTGCCGATTCAAAATCTCGTTCTAGCAATGTCTGACCCTTCGGTTCGGGGGCAAGTGAATCCGTTCCCGCCAGATAGAAACACCTCGGGCGGCGATCCGCGTGGCATCGTTTCGATAGCCGCAGGTGATTGGACGCTCACCAGCCCCGTGCCTATCTTTGGCGCACGACTAAAGGGAGTAGCGCGATGCCTACTTACAGGAAAACCCCCGAGGCGGTCTCAAAGTTGACCCCCGAGCAGTACCGCGTAACACAGACTGACGGGACCGAGCGCCCCTTCGCCAACGAATACTGGGACAACAAGGAGCCCGGCCTCTACGTCGACGTGGTATCGGGCGAGCCGCTCTTTGCGTCGACCGACAAGTTTGACAGTGGCACGGGTTGGCCGAGTTTCACGCGGCCTCTTGAAGCCGCGAACGTCGTCGAGAACGTGGACAGCTCGCACGGCATGACACGGACCGAGGTCCGCTCCAAGCACGGCGACAGCCACTTGGGCCACCTTTTCCCGGACGGGCCGCGCGACAAGGGCGGGTTGAGATACTGCATGAACTCAGCCTCTCTGCGTTTCATCCACCGTGACCAACTGGAGAGCGAAGGTTACGGCGAGTATGCAAAGCTCTTTGCAAAGCAGGAGGTCTGACGATGGCAGCGACTACAGAGCGCGCGATCCTGGCAGGGGGTTGTTTCTGGGGAATGCAGCAGCTGGTGCGGCGCCTTCCCGGCGTCGTGGCGACGCGGGTCGGATACTCCGGCGGCGACGTCAAGAATGCGACCTACCGCAACCACGGCACGCATGCGGAAGCGATCGAGATAACGTTCGATCCGAGCAAGACGAGCTTCCGCGATCTGCTGGAGTTCTTCTTCCAGATCCACGACCCGACGACTCCCAACCGCCAGGGAAACGACCACGGCGCCAGCTACAGGTCTGCGATCTTCTATGCCAGCGAGGAGCAGCACCGCGTCGCGCAAGACACGATCGCCGACGTCGAAGCCTCGGGGCTGTGGCCCGGCAAGGTGGTGACCGAGCTCTCTCCCGTTGGCGATTTCTGGGAGGCTGAACCCGAGCACCAGGACTATTTGGAGCGCCACCCGAATGGCTATACTTGCCACTTCGTCCGTCCGCAGTGGAAGCTTCCGCACAGAAGCGCCGCCTGAGGGCGGCGTTGGGACGTGTCGGCGGCGGCGGCGGACGCGGCCTACCTCGCTTGCATAAATGAAGGTTGCGATGCGTCCTCGCTTGCCGGCGGACGCATCGCTGCGCAATGATCGGCAGACCCACAGGAGAGACGAAATGACCACGGACAAGATCGTTCAGAACATGGAAGTGATCGGTGCGGATGGCGTCCACGTCGGCACCGTCGACGGCGTCGCCAGCGGTCGCATCAAGCTCGCGAAGCGCGACAGCGGCGAGGGCCAGCACAAGGGCCACGCGCACTTCATCGCTCTTGGACTGGTCGCCGACGTCGAGGGGCAGAGGGTTCGCCTTTCCGCGAACGCGGCTGTGGCGGTGACATTCGAGGAAGAGCAGTCGGGAAAGCCCGTCTGAAGACGGACGGTCCGATGACCCTGACCACGCGCAAGGCATAGAACAGCGCGAGCCGGCGACAAGAAGGCAGGCTCGCACCCCGTGCCGCATACAAGGGCGTGGCCGACATCAAGAGGAAAAGGCCTTGGCGTCGAAGCTGGATCAACTACGCGCAATGACTACGATCGTGGCGGACACCGGCGATCTCGCAGCGCTGGCGCGTTTCAAACCGGTGGACTGCACGACGAATCCCACGCTCATCCTGAAGGCGGTCGACACTCCCGAGTACAGGGATGTCGTAGACGAGGCGTTGGCATGGGGACGCAAACAGAGCGGCGATGATGTACGCGTCGCCGCCGCGACGGCAGACCGGCTCGCAATCTCCGTCGGGGTCGAGCTCTTGCGACTCGTGCCAGGGTATGTTTCCATCGAGGTAGACGCCAACCTGTCCTTCAACATCCGAGCATCGGTCGCACGAGCGCGGCAGATTATCGACTCCTATATGCAGCGAGGCATCCCGCCCGAGCGCGTGCTCATCAAACTCGCTTCGACGTGGGAGGGAATACGCGCTGCAGAGATCCTCCAACGCGAGGGTGTAAAGTGCAACATGACGTTGCTGCTGAACAGGGCCCAGGCGGTCGCGAGCGCTGAGGCTGGCGCCTTCCTGATCTCACCCTTTGTAGGCCGCATATACGACTGGCACAAAGAGTCTACTGGAAAGGAAGTCGCCGCCCACGAGGATCCCGGCGTCCGCTCCGTGCGGGACATCTACGGGTACTACAAGTCGAATGGCATACAGACGATCGTCATGGGCGCGTCGTTCCGCAACACCGGCCAGATCGAGGCGCTGGCCGGATGCGATCGGCTCACGATCGCGCCAGCGCTCATGGACGCCCTTGCCTCCGAGGAGGGCGAGCTCAAACGCGCCTTGGCTCCGGCCGCCGCGGAGCCGCGCTCCCTTCGAACGGCCGAAGACGGGATCTGCCACTGGTTCGTGAGCGAAGATGCTGTCGACATAAAGCACCCGGACCCTGCGGACCCGATCGACGAGACAACCTTCCGGTGGATCATGAACGAGGACGCGATGGCGACCGAGAAGCTGGCCGAAGGCATCCGCGTGTTCGCTCACGATCTCCAGACGCTCCGCCACAGGATCGCCGAACGCCTCCAGTGAGTCCCGCGACGTCGCCACGATCGACAGCAAACACAGCCAAGTTTCGTCGCAGAGTTGCAGGCCGGTGGACGGACCGTTCGCGCCGTCCAAACCTCGAAACCCGGGGCACCCTTTCCAGTCGCGTCCAGCACGCCTTGCCTCGCTCGCGCGCGAGCGGCGCCTATGCTCTGGCGGAGTGAATGCCGGCGTCAGGCTGCATTGGATTCCTCGATCGCGTCTTCGGTCGGCGTGGCGCTGTGAGACGAGTCGCGCCGCGCCCTGGCACGGTATTCCGACGGGTCGCTGTCGTAGTACCTGCGGAAAGTGCGCGTGAAGCTGCTCCGGCTCTGGTAGCCGGCGTTCAAGGCAACCTGGTCGACAGACAGCGCATTGGCCGCGAGCAGGTCTGCTGCGTGGCGCATCCTGACCCGGCGGAGCAACGACATCGGAGACTCTCCGAAGGCGGCGGCAAACCGCGCCATGAAAGCCGAGCGGCTGAGACCGACGGCGTGCGACAGGCTCTGGACGGTGTGCGGCACGGACGGGCGCGAGGCCATTTCGGCGAAAGCCCGTGCGATCGGCGGATCGCTCAAGATCGAAAACCGCTCCACCCACGCGTTCGTCGAGACCAGGCAGCGCCGGAGCAATGCGAGCACAACGAGTTTCAGCAGCGCCGCCGACATCGGCCCTCCACCGACATCCTGGGCTGCGAGCTCGGTCATTGCATAGGCCATCACCTGGTCGAGCTGGTCGTGCACGTCGAACGTCTCGACGATGGGCGTTGCAAGGGAGGCGAACAAGTCGAGTGCTGGACCGTAGTTGGCGCGAAAGGACCCGCACGCAAGCACCAGCGCCGGCTCGCCGTTGCCGACGGTGTGCCGCTGCGAGGACCCCGGTGTGAAGCCGCAATTGTTGTAATTACTGGCGTGCCGCGGTGCGGTCGCGCGCTGCGTCGCGGCGATCGTCATCGATCGCCTCGGCGGAACGATCACCAGCGTGTGCGGCGTCAGGCGTATAGGTGTTTCGTCGTCGAGGAGGATGAATCCGGCGCCTCGAAGACAATAGTGGATGGTGGAGGCGTCGGTGCGGGCGAGCGCTAAATGCGTGCCCGCCGCAAGCGCGCACTCCGACAGCCTGACGAAAGTGACGTCCAAGGTGGTCATCAATTTGTCCAGGTCTTGTCGCGATATACGCCGGAACGGCTCGCCTGCCACGTCCAGAAGCCTTTATGGTGCTCAGGCCCACATCAGCTCGGCTTTGGGACAGCGGGACGATGCCATCTCACGCAGGCGACCAGCCTTCGCGACTGGGTGATGGGGCCTAGCGCACTCCAACCTGATCTGGGCTCTTGATCGGTTCGGTCTTCGTTGCCTTCAACTGAAGACGCTGAACAATCGCCCAGTTGCGGTCGATCGGGTAGTGGTTGCTGCCGAATTTGATAAATTCAGCAGCAACATGAATAAACCGGCTGAGCGTCTCAGCGACCCGGCGAAGCTCTGTGAATTCACCCGAACGCACGCCGACGCGCGTGAACGGGAGGCGCGCTACGTCAGGCACTATGCGCCGACTGGAGCGCCGGTGGTCCATCCGTTCGAGTTGCGTGAGTGAATTGAAAGGCGGCTGATTTATAGCCGCCCGAGTTCCCTTAGTTCCCGCAAGGCCGCCGCGTCGCGCGCGGAGACATCGGGAAATTTCGGATCGGAGCCGACATCGTCGGTATAGCGCCAGGAGCGGGCGCATCTTCGCCCTTTTGCCCTGGCGAAGACGACCGCGACACCCTTGACGTCCTCCAGCGTGAAAGCGCCGGCGGGCGGCTCCTCGGCGCGGATGTCGATGCCGCTGGTGATGCAGATCTCGGCCATATCGACGCCCTCAATCGCGGCGCGCAGCTCGAGATCGGTGATGTTGACCACGGGCGCCGCTTCCAGCGAGGAGCCTATCGTCTTTTTTGCACGCTCGATCTCCAGCGATGCCGTCACAACGCGTCGAACCTGCCGCACTTTCCGCCACTTCTCTGCCAGCTTCTCGTCGCGCCATTTTGCAGGAACGCTCCGGAATTGCTCGAGATGGACGGACGCCGCCTCGGGATGACGCTCCAGCCAGGCTTCCTCCATGGTGAACGGAAGCATTGGCGCCATCCATCTCACCAAATTGTCGAAAAGGCGCCGCACGACTTCGACCGCTGCCTTGCGCCTGAGACTGGACGGCGGGTCGCAATAGAGCGCGTCCTTGCGAATGTCGAAATAGAAGGCCGACAGCTCGACCACCATGAAATCGATGAACGCACGAGTGATGCGCTTGAACTCGAAGGCGTCGTAGCCCTGGCGCACCACCTCATCGAGTTCGGCCAGACGATGCAGCATCAGCCGTTCCAGCTCCGGCATCTTCTCCAACGGCACCTCCTCGCCATCGTCATGGGCGAGCGTGCCCAGCATCCAGCGGATGGTGTTCCTGAGCTTGCGGTAGGCGTCGATGTTGGTCTGCAGCACGTTCTTGCCGAGCCGCTGGTCTTCCCAATAATCGGTCGTCACCACCCACAGGCGCAGGATGTCAGCGCCGGACTGTTTCATCACATCCTGCGGCACCACCGTGTTGCCGAGCGACTTCGACATCTTGCGATCCTCCTCGTCTATGGTGAAACCATGGGTGACGACGGTGTCGTAAGGCGCCCTGCCCCTGGTACCGCAGCTTTCCAGCAGCGAGGACTGGAACCAGCCGCGATGCTGGTCGGAGCCTTCGAGATAGACATCGGCCGGCCATTTCAAGTCCGGCCGGTCTTCAAGCGTGAAGGTGTGGGTCGAGCCTGAATCGAACCACACGTCGAGGATGTCCTTGACCATCGCCCAGTTCTCGTTGGCGCGGTTTCCAAGGAAGCGCTCGCGCGCGCCATCGGCGAACCAGGCGTCAGCTCCCTCCTTCTCGAAGGCCTCGACTATGCGGACGTTGACCACCTCGTCCTTCAGGACATTGCCGTCTTCATCCGCGAAAACGCAGATCGGCACACCCCAGGCGCGCTGGCGCGATAAGACCCAATCCGGGCGCTCCTCTATCATGGCGCGCAGGCGATTGTGTCCCCCGGACGGCACGAAGCGCGTGGCCTCGATCGCGGCGAGCGCGCGCGAACGCAGCGTTGTGCCGTCGCCCAGCTCCTTGTCCATATAGATGAACCATTGCGGCGTGTTGCGAATGATCACCGGCTTTTTCGAGCGCCAGCTATGTGGATAGGCATGCTTTAACCGGCCGCGCGCGAAGAGCATGTTCTTCTCGATCAGGGCGTCGATAACCGCCTGATTGGCATTGCCCTTCTTGCCGTTGGCGTCGATGACACGCGCAGCGCCGCCCGGTCGATCCGGACCGAAGCCAGGCGCGTCCAACGTGAAGAAGCCGGCATCGTCGACAGTGAAGGGGATGGCCGAGGAGATGCCTCGCGCCTCAAGCTCGCGAGCATGCTCGACCCAGGCATTGAAGTCCTCGCGGCCATGGCCCGGCGCGGTGTGCACGAAACCAGTGCCGGCGTCGTCGGTGACGTGCTCACCGGAAAGCAGCGGCACGGCGAACGAATAGGGCTCGTGCTCATACATATGGCCACTGCGGGTCGCGCGGCTCCAGCCTCTCAGCGGGTGCGCGCAAATGATGGCACCGAGTTCCTCAGCCGAGACATCGCGCCGCCGCTGGCAACGCAGTTTGGCCTTGGCGAATGACCCTTCCGCCAGCACATCGGCGAAGATCAGCTTCTCGCCGGGCTGCGGGCCAAAGTCGTTCTGGGCGGCGGTGACCTCGTAAAGGCCGTAGCTGATCTTGGCAGAATAAGAGATTGCGCGGTTGCCAGGGATCGTCCACGGCGTAGTCGTCCAGATAACGACAAAGGCGTCGGCGAGTTCCGCCGTCTCGCCGGCCACCGGAAACTTCACCCAAATCGTATCGCTCTCATAGTCCTGATACTCGACCTCGGCCTCGGCCAGCGCGGTGCGCTCGACCACGCTCCACATAACCGGCTTGGAGCCGCGATAGAGCTGGCCCGAAATGGCGAATTTCAGGAGCTCACCGGCAATCATCGCTTCAGCGTGGAAGTTCATGGTCGCGTAAGGATTGTCGAAGTCGCCCTCGATGCCGAGACGCTTGAACTCCTCCGTCTGCACATCGATCCAGTGCTGCGCAAAGTCGCGGCATTCCTTGCGGAACTCGTTGACCGGCACCTCATCCTTGTTCTTGCCCTTGGCGCGGTACTGCTCCTCGATCTTCCACTCGATCGGCAGGCCGTGGCAGTCCCAGCCGGGCACGTAATTGGCGTCGCGGCCGCGCATCTGGAAGGAGCGGTTGATGACGTCCTTGAGGATCTTATTCAGCGCATGGCCGATATGGATGTTGCCGTTGGCATAGGGCGGACCATCATGCAGCACGTATTTCGGGCGGCCGGCGGAGGCCTCGCGCAGCTTGCGGTAGAGATCCATCTCCTGCCAGCGCTTGACCAGCACCGGTTCCTTCTCGGGCAAACCGGCACGCATCGGGAAATCCGTCTGCGGCAGGTAAAGCGTCTTGGAATAGTCGATCGTCTCAGCTGTATCGGTCATTGTTTCGCCATGTGGTGCCCACCGGATTTTCAGCCGCGGAATCCGCGAAATCTGAACCGACAACGGCCATGAATTCCAGGGCGACGAGTTCCAGGCCCAAACGGGAGCGCCGCAGGCTGCACGCCGCCGCAGCGGAAAAGGTAAGTCCGCGGATCGCACCGCGAATCCACAATCCGTCGCCGTTCGTCCAGACACAGGGCTCGCCGCGGCCCTATCCGGACAATCCAGCCATGAGCCGGCTTGAAATGTCTTTCCGCGACGGCGTGCTCGCAGTTGCCTGCCAAAAGGTCGAAGACGGCCGCGAAGCGTTGCGAACGCGACCGGGAAAGAGTGATCGCAAAGTGCCCCTTCATGTTCTTTCTACGCCGTCCGGCACCCCGCGCGCGGCGCGCTCCTCTATGGCTGACCGCAGGCTGACGGGACGCCGGCGCGCGCGCTTTTTCCGACGATACCTTGGGCAATCGAATGCATGTCCAAAGGGAATTTCTAATTTCGTCCGCTGCGTTCGATCCTGATCTCGGCAGGAAGCGATCGATACTTCGGCCGGGGCGGAGGGGCCGCCGCGCATCAATGATCACACGATTATGCCGCGATGAAAAAGTGGACTGCAACTCCGATGACCAATGACCAGAGCGACAAAACCTTGCATCCGAGCCGTCGAGGCTTTCTCAGCGTTGCCGCTGCCACGGGCGCTGCTTCGCTGGCACCGGCTGTCGTGATAGGAACCACCGCGACGACCGCGGCTCTCGCGGAAGCATCCGAACCGGCCTCCTCCCCCCGTGGATGCTTCCGCGAGTACTATCGCCGTCAAGTTGCCGCCGCCCATGTCCAGCTATCTGTCCTTTGGTCCGGACGAAGCCGGCTTCGTCGAGGTCCTGATCAACGTGATGGGTCCTGCGGATGCACTGATACCCGGCGGCCTCGATTGCGGCCTTGCGGCCTACATCGACCGACAACTGGCAGGTGGTTTCGGCAAGGGCGCGCGCCTTTATACGCGCGGCCCCTGGCGAGAGGGTAAGCCTCAACTGGGCTACTAATTGCCGCTCACACCCGAGCAGTTCTTCAAGGCGGGACTGACCGCCGCGGCCGCGCCACCTCTGAGTGCGATTAAAAGAAAGGACGTACCCAATGAAAGGCCCAGGAAAGATCGGTGCGTTTGTCGCGGTACTCGTACTTGCGGGAGCAACCGTGAATCATGGCTACGCGCAGGACGCCGAGCACGGAAAAACCATCTTCAAATCCTGCGCGGCATGCCATGCGACGGACCATGCCAATCGCGTCGGACCGGGCCTGGGAGGAATCATCGGCAGGAAGGCGGGTGCGGTTCCCGGCTTCCGTTACAGTAACGCGATGAAGACGTTCGGGATGGTCTGGGATGCGAAGATCCTCGATGCGTATCTGGAATCGCCACAGAAGGTGGTTCCCGGAAACAGGATGCCCTACGCAGGGCTGAAGAACGCGACGGATCGGGCGGACCTCGTTGCCTATCTTGCTACGTTGAAGTAACGGCGAGAAGCCCACGATTACATTTATCGTGCAGAAGAGCACGCCATCGACGCTAGCGAGCCGATCGCGGAATCTGGTCGTCAGTACTTTGCCGAAGATTTGAGGTAGCGGACCAAACTCGGCACATCATCCGCGGTGGACGACCGATCGTGCCGGTGGAATAGACGGCAGCGCCCGTATTACGCGGCCAAGGGGCTCGTGATCCGGGCCCGTTGCCGGTCCGCCCAGGCGGAGACGGCATCAGGTGCGATTCCGAACGCGGTAAGCAGCGCTTGAGCCGCTTCAAGGCCGTGAGATTCGTCGGGCGAGACCACTGCTTCGAGTCCAAGCTCATTGAGCTGCGCGGCCTCGTCGTCGGTGCGTGTCACCCAGAGCCGGTGAAGGTCCGGGTAGAGCGCCAGAGACGACGGTATCCAGTCCCGGGCAGCCGCGATCGAGGAGGCCGTCATCACGCTGAACTGTCGGCCGCCCAGGTCGAAGGCACGCCAAAGCCTCGCATCCGACGCATCCCCGAAGGAAGCATTGTAGCCGTCGGCTATGGCGTCGCGAAGTCGGGCGCCATCGCGTTCGACAGCGTCATAGCCAATGTCAAACTCCTCAAGCGCGTCCGCGATCGTCCGCCCGACATCTCCCATGCCGACGATGATGACCGGGTTGATCTTTCCCTGTGGTACCATCTCGGTTTGCATCTTGCGTGTCGCGCGCGTCCGCAAACGTCCGGCAATGTTCCGGCCGATATAGGCAAGCGCCGGGGTTGCGGCGAGCGTGAGAGCAACGGCTGCGATGAGCTGCGCGACCGTAGCGTCGCCGACGCGCGCGCGAACGCCGGGCATCGCAAACACCACGAAGGCGAATTCCGAGCCGCCTGCCATCAATACCCCCAATTGGATCGAGCCGGGCACAGACCATCGGAAGGCCAGGCTCGCGAGGATGTTGCCGGCCGACTTCAGCGCGATGATCCCGACCGCCATGACGACGATCGCGGCCCAGGCGCTCGTGATCACGGCGCGGTCCAGCGAAGCGCCGGTCGACAGGAAAAAGAAGCTGACCAGGAGACCTCGGAAAGGGCCGATTTCCGAGCGCACGCTCGCCTTGAACGGACTCTCCGCCACCATCATCCCACCCAGAAAGGCGCCGAGTGTCATCGACAGGCCGACCATGGCAGCCGACCAGCCGGCGGCGAGCGCGATCAGCAGGGCTGTAGCGGTGAAGACCTCCTCGCCTCCGTGCCGCGAGAGGATGGCGAAGAGCGGGCGGACGATGAAGCGGGCCGAGAGCAGCGCCACCGCAATCGCTACCACCGTCTTCACCAAGGCCGCGAGCATGGCCAGGAATGCGGAGCTATTCGCCGGCGTCGACGTCAGGATGAGAAGAAAGATGGCGGCGACATCCTGAAAGATCAGGATCGCTATAGCCGTGAGTGCGACCGGACAGTTTTGCTGCCGACGGTCGGCAATGACTCCCGCTACGATCGCGGTCGATGAAAGCGCCAGTGTAGTGCCGACAACGAGCGCAGCGATTGCCGACAAGCCGAGCGCCCATGCGCAGCCACCGATGAGGATCGCCGACGCACCGACCTGAAGCGGCCCGAATCCGAAGATGTCGCCCGCCTCGCGGCGGACGTGCGCCGCTGAGAAATGAAGGCCGATATCGAAGAGCAGGAAAACAACTCCAAGCTCGGCGAGCAGGTGAACCGTTCCTCCAGCCGAAAGAAGCTCGGGGCGAACGGCGGACACGACCATGCCGAGGAACAGGTAACCAACGATCGGGTTCACTTTGAGCATGCGCGACAAGACGGCGGTCGCGATGCCCAAGGCCAGTATTACCAATATCGGACAGATAGCTTCTGCAATCTCCACTGACACTATCCCTACTGGCCGCGGAGACCGGGCCGAGGTGCCAGGCGCGAGCTAAACAACGGAGATTGGCGCATCTCATTCCCCCAGACCTCGGCCGTCGGCAAATCATCCTCGCGTCTCAAATTCGACCGCGCACCGAATCTCTACGAGCGTGCTTACCCAACCCGGCTTTGCCTGGAATTCCGAACACCATCGATAGAACTATCCGCACTGCACACGGCACGCTTAAACACCATGGAGGTCGAACCTTTGGCGAGGAAATCACCTCTCGCCATTGAATCGATAGACGATTGTTATCGCCCGGCGTGACGCGGCGGCCGGCGTTACCTGGCTTGATTTGCGAAGGCTAGCGAGGACTTCCGTCGCGCTATTCCCCACCACTATGGAAACCATATGGGCCGGCTATTGGAAAAATTTGTCCGGCGCTGCGATCAGTAACTGCGACATTCGCAAATCTCATCGAGTAGCGCCCAGCTCAAAACAGGAGACCCCTGATGTCCGAGACCTTTCCACTCCCAACTGAACCCGAAGACATTATCCCGTCGCTGGTTAAGCGGTTTAACTCGGGCGAGGTCAGCAATCAGATGGCCATGTACGCCCCGGAGGCCGTGTTCGTTGCGAACGACGGGCGAACGATCACTGATCGCGCAGAGATCGCTGCCATAATCGAGCACGATATCAAGCTCGGCCTGCCACTGAAGGCAAATGTGCGCCATGTGTTCGTTGCCGGCGATACCGCCCAGATCGTGTTGGACTGGTCAATTGATGGCACAGGTCCCGACGGCAAGCACGTACACCTGCATGGCACAGCGAGCGACATCATGCGCCGCGGCGCGGATGGGTTCTGGCGCTATATTATCGACAACAATCAAGGGACGGCAATGCGACAGCCCGCCTGACATAGGTGCGCCACGGCAGCTCTCGGCGATGGAGCCACTCTTGGGCCTGGCGTCGACGATCACCGCCACTTGGTGAAACTACCTGGTCGCAGATTTTGGACCTGCGCGCCCAAATTCCCGGGAGACGAAGGATGCACGGCTCGATGCAGAACGTGGCGCCAGTGATCAACGAGGCTCGCCGGGACGGAATGCTCCGGCTGGCATTCTTATCTGCGGTAGTCTCCCTGGTGGCCTCGTTTGCCGCGGCGGCCGCGCCGATCCCCCTGTACAACATCTATCGGGCGCAGGACGGCTTCACCAACGCCAGCATCTCGATGGCCGTCGTCGCCTATGCCGTCGGCACGATCGCCGCACTGTTGGTGCTGGGACGACTGTCCAATCATCTGGGCCGCCGGCTCACTGCGATCGCTAGCCTCAGCCTGCTCCTGCTGGGCTGTCTGCTGTTGCTGAATGTGCACGACGTCGGCACCCTGCTGGCCGGTCGGCTGCTGGTGGGCGTCGGTACCGGGTTAGCCAGCAGCAGCCTGACCTCCTACATTGTCGACGCCGCGCCCGGCAGGCCAGAATGGCTGGCCTCCGTCGCCTCCAGCCAGGGACCGATGCTCGGCCTCGCTGTCGGGGCAATCGCCTCCGGCGCTCTGGTCCAGTTCGGCCCCTGGCCACGCGAGCTCATCTACCTGGTTTGCATCGGCTTTCTGTTAGTGTCTGCCGCACTCATCGCCATCAGCCCCGAAACAGCGACTCCGACGCAGGGTGCTTGGCGATCGCTGCAACCCCGGGTCCACCTACCGGCCCGGGTCAGGCATCTGCTCCCTGTCGCGGCAGCGGTGTTCCTGGCCACCTGGGCGGCCGGAGCCTTCTACCAGGCCTTCGTGCCTGCGCTGGTCGAAGATCAACTCCACACCCGCAGCCCGCTCATCCTCGGATTGGTGTTCACCGCCTATATGACCCCCAGCGTTCTCGGCGCGCCGATCGGCGGCCGATTCACATCCGCGGCAGCCCAACGCCTCGGCATGATCACCTTCCTGGCCGGAATGATCGGCATCATCGCGGCGATCTCCGCCAGCACACTGGGATTGTTCATCATCGCAACCATTGTCGCGGGCGCCGGCCAAGGCATCGCCATCAGCGCCGCCACCCGTGGTCTGCTGCACGGCAGTGCCCTGGCCGACCGCGCACCGATATTCAGCGTGATCTACCTGCTCAGCTACAGCGGCGCCGCCTTCCCCAGCCTCATCTCAGGCCGGCTGTCCAACACGTTCTCGATACCGCAGATCGCCTTCGGATATGGGGTACTTGCCCTCGGTGCCACCCTGTTCACCGTCCTCGGTGCACGCAACCCGCACCCCGACACGACCGGTAATAACACCTGCGACAGTTCGGGCGCCAACGGTTCACCAATACATTGAACAGTGTCATGAGGATCGTCGCTGTCTTGGGCGTCACATCGAAACGATGATGCTTCCGGCGACCGACGACGGAGAGTAGGCCATGAGGATGGTCGTGATCGGCGGCACTGGCCTGATTGGCTCGAACACCGTTGCCATTCTGCACCAGGGCGGCCACGAGGTCGTCGCGGCATCGCCCAAAGGTGGCGTCAACACCGTCACCGGAGAAGGGCTCAAAGCAGCCATGTCTGGCGCACAGGTGGTGATCGACCTCTCCAATGTGCCGGCATCTGACCGCGAGGCGGCGTTGGAATTCTTCGAGACCTCCGGCCGCAACCTTGTCGCGGCAGAGGCCGCAGCGGGCGTTCGGCCTCATGTCGCGCTGTCCATCGTCGGGACCGACAGGGTACCCGACCAAGGCTATTACCGCGCCAAAGTCGCCCAGGAGAAACTGGTCGAGGCTTCCGGTATTCCCTACACGATCATCCGCTCGACCAGTTCCTGGAATTCCTCGGCGGCATCGCCGATGCGAGTATGGATGGTGGCGTCGTGAGGATTCAGCCGGCTGACGACGTTGCTGCCGCCGAAGTGGCCTTCGACAAGCCGCGAAACGGGATCGTCGAGATCGCAGGCCCGGAACGAGCGGAGTTCAACAAAATCGTCGCTCGTTATTTGAAGGCTGCCGGCGACCCGCGGAAGGTCGTGAAAGATCCCGAAGCCAGGTATTTCGGAGGGCGGCTCAAGGAAAAAGTCGCTCGTACATTGGGCGAAGCGCGTCTCGGCCGGCTCAATCTCGAGGAGTGGTTGGGCCGGTCGCGGATGTGGTGATCGACGAGCTCATCTGGTAATACCCAGGCGCCCAAAACGCATGATCGGCCGTCCGACATCCTCCCCGCCGCGCTCTCACTCAAGTCTTGGACGCGATGCAGTGAGGTCGCGGCGATACTCCATTTATGATGTGAGTGAGGCTCGTCCCGAGCGCAGCCTTCGCTCGATAGAACCATGCTTTCTCCTCAGCGCGAGAACCGTCGCGCAACGTTACGGTTCCGGTCATGCCGGAGACCAGCGGCATACCAGGCGGTACCTTGTCGATGGCGATTCTGACCGGGACTCGTTGTGCAAGCCGTACCCAGGTGTAGACCGGGTCAACATTGGGGAGACCCTGAGCGCCGGCCGCCGCATTGGACACGCTAACGCCTCGGGTGATCGTCGTCACATGGCCGACGATCGGGGTAGCATAACCCATCAACTTGACCTCGGCGCGATCGCCAATGCACAGCAGCGCCAACTTTGTCTCCTCGAAATAGCCATCCACCCAGAAGCTATCGGTGTCGACGATGGAAATGTTGCTGACGCCCTCGTGCGCATAGTCGCCTACTCGTAACAAAAGATTCGTGACATAGCCGTTCACCGGGCTACGAACCTCCGTTCGCTTCAGATTGATATCTGCCTGGGCGACCTGTTCACGCGCCGCATCGATCGCGGCTTTCGCCTGTTGGGAGCTACCTTCGAATACCTGTTGCTGCTCGCGCGTGGTGGCAAGATCCGATAGCCGCTTCCGCCGTTCGGACTGCAGATCCTTCACGTAACCGTCGGCTTCCCTTTGCTCCAGCAGCGCTTTGCTCGAGCGCAACGCAACTTCGAAATCAAAGGGTTCAATCTGGTAGAGGATGTCGCCCTTGTGAACGAATTGATTGTCGGCAGCCAACAGCCGTGTAATCTGACCCGACACTTGAGGTGCGACGCTTGCGACCTGAACACGCACGCGTCCGTCGCGGGTCCATGGCGCGATTACATACTGGTCCCATACCGTCAGTGAGACGAGCACCGCCACAAGGAAGATCGCCAACGTCGCAGCTCTGCGCGATAGCGCCCGCACAAACCGCGTCATGGCTCTTTGCCCCGCGACTTGTGGCTTGGGGGGCAGTACGACAGGCTTCTGCTCGTATGGTGGAGGCTCCTCGGATTTGGCACGCGCAACCGCACTGAGCGCAGGCACAGCTTCAATTTCGGTCGACCCCGACAAAGAATCGGACCGTTGTTCTCCTCGATCGATCGTCTGATCTTGCCGGGCGGCCTGCATGAAAAATTTCCTTCAAAAAAACAGGACGAGCAGACCCAGAACGGTCACGTAGAGGCTGAGCTCGGCAACCGCCGCATTGCTGAAGATCCTAGAAAATCCGACAAGGCGCAGAAGCGGCCTGATCAGAAGCACGACAAAGAGAGCCAGCACCGCATAGGTGATGAACGGCGCGACCAAAACGCCGCCGATAACCAATTCGCGGAAGGTATGGGCCATCAGGCAGCCTCCCCGAGATGAACGCGTCGTCCGAGCCCCGCCTCGATGTGGTAGCTCGCGACCATGAGCGCGGCGCAGAGTTGAGCCACAGCATGATCTGACGGCGACGCCTGGCATAAGAGCTGGGCCGCGGCGCGAAGTGCCTGCGGCGCGCGCTTCTTGAACGAAGCACGCACCTCTTCAGCCAAGACGCTTGACGGCCCGCCGGCGAGCTTCTTCAGCTTGTCGTCGCACAACCGGATAATCGAAGATTGGTCGAAATGGGAAAGCACCTCCTCGATCGTCTCCACGCTATTCGGAGCGTTCCCTCCCGCGGACAGGATCTGACCGATCCTTCCCGCGTCACGAAACATCTCCTCCTCTGGCTCATGTCGCCGATCGCGGGATGGCGCCTGAGCGAACTCTTGGCGAACAGATGACAACATCAAGCGTTTCCGCCGCTCTTGTGAGACTGGAGGCACAAGAAGTTGCATCGCCAACAACACGCCGGGTGCAACGCAAGCAAAAAGAAAGAAGAAGATGTACGACTGTCCGTTATAGGTCTGCGGATTGGTCAACGAGACTATCACCAAGGTGAATATGAGGACAAATCGACCGAGAGCCGCCACTATGCGATTGGGCAACTTTATCAGGAGACCCGCTCCGATCATGAGAGGAGCAAGTGCGATCGCAAGCAACGGGAAGGCGTCAACGCCATCGAGGACGGCGAACTTGAGAAGCCCCGCCAGAAAACCGCCGATGGGCGCCGCCACCAGCGCCAGGGCGGTCGTCGCGCGTGGATTGGGCGTAGTTGCCCCAAGGCCGACGAAGGTTCCGACGAGGGCAAGGGAAGTGTTCGCAGCGGGCCAGCCCGCATACACAAGCAACATCCCCGTCAACGCAACCCAGATCGCTGCTCGAATACCACCCTCAACCGCTGCTCGGTGGGATCGATAGATCAGCGGACGCCAATGCCACGAAGGACGTTCGTCAGTGCGCAGGGCAGCAAGATTCTGTCGAGCCTGCTCATCTCTCCTGAACAACTCCTCAAGTGTCCAGGCCAGCGATGCGGTTGTATCTGTGTTGCTTTTCGCGTTGGCCCCCCACATGACCGTCGACGATGGGAGTATGCTTTCGTCGCGCTCAAGCGCGCGCGCTATCCTGTCCGATGTTGCCTCATCAGCGACCACCGGGAGCACATTCAGGCTCCGGGCGGCATGCAGCTCTGCCACGAGCGCAACTGCCGCGTTATGGCCCGCGATGCTTCTAGCTGGGCCGTTACTCGACTCAAACACCAGGCTCGAAGTGTCCGCCCGAAGCGAGGAAATTTCAGCGAGCAGAGCAGCGGATTCCATTGGCTGCGTGACCTCACCAAGGATCGCCGATTTGGCATAGTTCCCAACCCGGCGATGGATATCCGCCAGTTGCGTCGCGAGCCTCGTATGACGGTTGGGTGCCAATAACAGGTCGTTGACAATCGTTAGGGATGCGATTCCGATGAGGATTCCTGCGCCGCGCATCATGCCCGCCTCGAACACGTGTCCCGGATTGTCGATCTCCTGGATCGCAACCAAAGCCACCGTGAAGCCCGACAGGACCGCCGCGTAAGCGCGATTGCCGTCGAGAAGGAGTGCGACGTACACGCAAAGGCCCATCCACCCGGCATAAGCTATCAGCAAAAGATCCCGCGTCTGGGAAAAAAGCCCTGTTATGGCAATGGAAACCGCTACGCCGATAATCGTCGCGAGCACACGAAAGACTGCCTTATCAAGGGCTTGGCCGCGAGTTGGTTCGGCGACGATTGCGACCGTTATTAACGCCATCGACGGCATCTCGATCGAAAGCCAGAAGCTTACGTGCAATGCCAGGATTGCCGCCAGCCAGATCCGGATCGCGAAAGCCCAGGAAGTAAGGGGAAAACCTAACGGCAGCAATTGCGCTTGTTGAAGCGGCATCAAACAAATCTACTCCGTGACTTCGACCGTCCGCTTCGATGGAAGAAGCGGTAAGCGGTGTTGTCCGTGCCGGGAATGAAATCGTGCACCCGCATGCGCTGCACGCCCTGGCAGACGAGGTGGGACGGCGTAGCAGTCAGATCGTGCATCGACGCGCGTTTCCTCAGATGGCCTACACGGGAGTGCCGCGGGCGGGCCGCATGCCGCCGCGCTGGGAAGAGTAAGTCTGCGGATCGCGCCGCGAATCCACAATCCGTCGCCGTTCGTCCAGACACATGACTCGCCCGCTTACCAACCGTATCCGGGACAAGGCGGCCGAGCTGCAACGGCCAGGAGGCGCCCGGCAGCGGTTGCATTCGAAACGGCAGGGTGGCCGTTTGCGGGAGGGCGGAATCCTAAGTTGGACGGGAGGTCTCCCGCGAGAAGCCGGCTTTCGCCTGGACGGCCAAGCCCTGGCTTAGGTGAGATCATGAGCCAGGCAGCATCGTCGCTGGTCATGCCCGCTGGCGGGGGAGCCGTTGCCAGCGTCTCGTCAAACCGGTCGCGTAGCTGCTGCCTGAAGCGCTTGCGGTTGCGCACGAGTTCCTAGCTGACTGGTTCGGTGAGCGTGGAACAGGCCAAAGCGGCGTTGAGTTCTAGGCAGCCCTTGGGGGTCCGCTCGCCGTTATGCAGCTCAGTCATTCCGTAGAGCAGCCGCTCGGCGATGCGACGCGACGTCGGCTCAGCAAGCGCGTCCAGCCGAACTTGCCGAGACCGTGGCCCCGCGCGTGCGGCGGCAGCGCGGCTGATGGTAACGGCGGCCCAGACAGGGTTCGGCCTGATGTGTCGGCCCCTACGTCGCCCGAATACGGCGCACTCCTTGAGGGCCGATCGCTGATCGCGGCCCGACGGGCCGCCGGCGCGCACAGCGCTTTTGGACGATGATACCCCACGCCTATCGAATGCATGTCCAAAGGGAATTTCTAATTTCGCCGGCTGCGTCCGATCCTAAGGTCACTGGGGCTGGCCGAACAAGCGCCTGTGTCGACATTGATTTGAAGCCATTGCACTGAGCCGCCGTGCGGCCCGCGGGCAGCAAAGGAGCCCCCATGAAATTATCGAGGACTGTAGGCCTCGCTGTCGCCGTCTCGCTGGTCGCAGCCGCCCGTGGCGACGCTCGCATAGATCAGCGAGGCGGCTCCAGCGGACCCGACGGCGAACGTGGTGTATGCTGACGGGTCACTGCTCAAGCCCTGCCCCGCACCGAACTATTCGAGAAGCGAGGGCATGCTTCGGACACTAGCCATGGCCCCGGGCATGAGATGTCGAACGAGCTTTCTATTGCTGGATCATATCCACAAACAGACAAATACCCGAGGAGACAATTCCCATGAAAGCGATCGTGGTGACTGACCAGGCCGCGGGAACGGCCGGGATGAAGCTGGTGGAGCGGCCCGAGCCGCAGGCAGCGATAAACGACGTCGTCGTTCAGGTCCATGCGTCGGGCTTCACCTCGGGTGAGCTGACCTGGCCCTCGACCTGGACCGATCGCCTCGGCCGTGAGCGGACGCCGTCGATTCCCGGGCAGGAGCTGGCCGGAATGGTCACCGCTCTCGGCTACGGTACGACAGGGCTGTCGGTGGGACAGCGGGTCTTCGGCCTCTCGGACTCGTATCGCGGCGGCACTCTGGCTGAGTATGTGGCCGTCGAGGCCCGCAACCTCGCGCCGCTGCCGGGCGACATCGACTTCACGGTGGGCGCGAGCGTGGCGATGCCTGGCCTGACCGCATGGCAGGGACTGTTCCAGCACGGACGCCTTCAGGCGGGACAAAGCGTCCTCGTGCACGGCGCGGCCGGGGCAGTCGGTTCGATGGTGACGCAACTCGCAGGTGAGGCCGGCGCCTACGTCATCGGCACCGGACGCGTCGCCGACCGTCAGAAGGCGCTCGATTTCGGTGCCAATGAATTTGTCGACCTCCAGAACGACATCCTGGAAGACGTGCGCCGCGTCGATCTGGTGTTCGATGTCATTGGCGGCGACATCGCGAAGCGGTCCGCAGGCCTGATTCGAGCCGGAGGAACACTGGTGACCATCGCCGGGCCGACCGAGGCGCGGCCCGCCGACGGCCTGACGATCGACTTTGTTCTCGTGCCCGATCGTGTCCAACTGGGTGAGATCGTCCAGCGGGTGCGGGTCGGACGACTGCGCACGAACATCGGCAACATCGCGACCCTCGGCGATGCCGTCGCCGCCTTCAACCCGACCGAGCGACGCACAGGCAAGACGATCATCCGCGTTCGTCCGTGAGTGACATTGCGCCATCCCGCAGCATTTCCACCAAAGAGACAAATAACCGAGGAGACAATTCACATGAAGGCAATCGTTGTGACGGACCAGGCCGCGGGAACGGCCGGGATGAAGCTGGCCGAGCGACCCGAGCCGCCGGCAGCGATAAACGACGTCGTCGTTCAGATTCATGCTTCGGGATTCGTCGGAACTGAGTTGGCGTGGCCCTCGACCTGGACCGATCGCAGCAACCGTGAACGAACACCGTCGATTCCGGGTCACGAGCTGGCTGGAGTGGTCATCGCTCTCGGCTACGGCACGACGGGGCTGTCGGTAGGACAGCGGGTGTTCGGCCTCGCCGACTGGCATCGCGACGGCACCCTGGCGGAGTATATAGCCATCGAGGCTCGCAACCTCGCGCCGCTGCCGGGCGACGTCGGCTTCACGGTGGGCGCGAGCCTGCCGATCTCGGGCCTGACCGCGTGGCAGGGACTGTTTCAGCATGGCCGCCTTCAGGCGGGGCAGAGCGTCCTTGCGCATGGTGCGGCCGGCGCCGTCGGGTCGATGGTGACGCAGCTCGCACGAGAGGCCGGCGCCTACGTCATTGGTACCGGACGCTCTGCCGACCGTCAGAAGGCGCTCGATTTCGGCGCGAATGAATTCGTCGACCTCGAAAACGACGCCCTGGAAGACGTGCGCGGCATCGATCTGGTGTTCGATGTCATTGGCGGCGACATCCAGAAACGGTCCGCGGCGCTGATCCGAGCCGGAGGTACGCTGGTGACCGTCGTCGGACCGACCGACGCGCGGCCCGTGGATGGCCTGACGGTCGACTTCGTCGTCGAGGCCGATCGGGGCCAGCTGAGCGAGATCGTCCAGCGGGTGCGGGACGGCCGACTGCGCACGAACATCGGCAAAGTCGCGACCCTCGACGAGGCGATCGCCGCCTTCAACTCGACCGAGCGACGCGCGGGGAAAACGGTCATCCGCGTTCGTCCCTGAGCGGCACGCTCCCCATCGATCCACGCAACCGGCCGACCGTTGTTCATGTCGGCCGGCTCATCAGCGCCAGCCCCGAGAGGCATGCATGGCTTTCACGTTAAGGATCAACGAAACACCCCGTGAGGTCGATGTCGACGGCGACATCCCGCTTTTGTGGGTGCTGCGCGACGTACTCGGCATGACCGGCACCAAGTTCGGCTGCGGCCAGGCACTGTGCGGCGCCTGCACCGTGCATCTCGACGGTCAGCCGGTCCGCTCCTGCCAGACGCCGGTTGACAGCGTCGGCGATAGCGCGGTCACCACGATCGAGGCGATCGGCCAGGCGCCACAGGGCGCGGCCTTGCAGAAGGCATGGCTGGAACTGGAGGTGGTACAGTGCGGCTACTGCCAGTCCGGCCAGATCATGTCGGCAGCGGCGCTGTTGAAGGACACGCCGAAGCCGACGGATGACGACATCGACGCCGCCATGTCGGGCAATGTCTGCCGATGCGGCACCTATCAGCGCATCCGCGCTGCGATCAAGCACGCTGCGGGAGTTTGAGATCGTGAACAGGCTTATCCCGAGAGAGCAGATTGCCGAAGAAACAGCGATGTCGCGGCGCGCCTTCCTTCAGGGCACAGGTTTGGTGCTTGGCTTTGCGCTGACCGGCGCAAGCACGACGTCCGTCTTCGCGGCGCCTGCGTCGCAGGTGGTCGAAAACGAGGTCACGGGTACTTTCGCGCCGAACGGATTTATACGGATCAATCCAACTGGCGCCGTGACCCTGGTCATTCCGATGATCGAGATGGGACAGGGGGTTTACACGTCGCTCTCGATGCTTCTCGCTGAAGAACTGGAAGTGAAGCTTGACCAGATTGAGGTTCAGCATGCGCCGCCAAATCATGCGCTTTACGTCAATTCGATCATAGGCATTCAAAATACAGGTGGTTCCGCCTCTGTGCGCGCCTTCTGGACACCGCTGCGTCAGGCAGGGGCAGTGGGTCGTAATCTGCTGATTGCGGCAGCCGCAAAGCGCTGGAATGTCGATCCAGCGACTTGCCGCGCCAAGGACGGCACCGTGTTCGATGCGTCGGGCTCGAAGCATCTGAGCTACGGCGAACTTGCGAAGGCCGCGGCGAAATTGCCTGTGCCGCCTGCGGCAGACGTCAAATTGAAGGATCCGAAGGATTTCACCCTGATTGGCACGCGTGCCAAGCGCGTGGATTCGTCGATAAAGGTCGATGGACGCGCGCTCTACGGCATCGATACGCGGCTGCCAGGTTTGAAAATCGCAGCGGTTGCTATTTCGCCCGTGCTCGGAGGCGAGGCGAAAACAGTGAACGAGAAGGCCGTGCTGACGGTGAAGGGCGTCCGGCAGGTGGTCAATATCGGTGAAGCTGTTGCCGTGTTGGCGGACCACACGGGTGCGGCGAAGAAGGGGCTCGAGGCCGCCGCCATCACCTGGGACGACGGGCCGAACGGCAAGGTCAGCAACGCCGATATCGTCAAACAATTGGAGGAGGAATCCAAAAGGCCGGGCGCGGTTGCCCGGAACGATGGCGATGCAGGGAAGGCTCTTGCGGAGGCGGCGCAACGGGTTGACGCCATCTATCAGGTGCCTTTCCTGGCCCACGCGGCGATGGAGCCGATGAACTGCACCGTTCATCTGCAGAAGGATCGCTGCGATATCTGGGTCGGGACACAAGCGCCTACGATCACGCAGTCTCAGGTGGCCGAACTCACCGGCCTGCCAAAGGATGCAATCAAAATTCATAATCATCTCATTGGCGGTGGCTTCGGCCGAAGGCTGGAACCCGATGGGACGATCCTCGCCGTCAAGATCGCCAGGCACGTCGATGGCCCGGTGAAGGTGATCTGGAGCCGCGAGGAAGACATCCAGCACGATATGTATCGGCCGTACTATCTCGACCGGCTATCGGCCGGGCTTGATGCGGCCGGCAAACCGGTTGCCTGGACGCATCGGATAGCCGGCTCCTCAGTCATGGCGCGCTATTATCCCCCTTACGTCAAGGACGGATTGGACCCCGATGCCGTGGAAGCGGCTGCAGCGCCGCCCTATGCGCTGCCCAATATCCACGTCGACTATGTGCGGGTCGAGCCTCCTGGTGTCCGGACGTCTTGGTGGCGCGGCGTCGGACCGACACATAATGTTTTTGTGGTCGAAAGTTTCATGGATGAGCTCGCGCATGCCGCGAAGCAGGATCCGGTCGCCTATCGCAAGGGATTGCTTGGTCACAATCCCCGAGCGCTTGCTGTTCTGTCGCTCGCCGCGGAAAAAGCAGGGTGGAGATCAGCACTTCCCGCGCGGCATGGCCGCGGCATTTCGGTACAATTCGCATATGGAAGCTACGCGTCGCAGGTCGCCGAGGTCGTAGTGGCGCCCGACGGCTCTGTCAAAGTCAAGCGGATCGTCTGTGCGATTGATTGCGGCATCTACGTCAATCCCGATACGATCGAAGCACAGATTCAGGGTGGAACGCTTTTCGGGCTGACCGCCGCGCTCCATGGCTCGATCACCTTCAAGGATGGACGCGTCGAGCAGAGCAATTTCGACAGCTATCTGCCGATGCGAATCGACGAGGTGCCGGTGGTGGAGACGCACTTGATTAAGAACGCAGAGGCTCCAGGTGGTATTGGTGAAGCTGCGACAGCCATTGTCAGTGCCGCGGTGGCCAATGCGATCTTCGCCGCCACGGGCAAGCGCCTGCGCAGCCTGCCGTTCGATACGGATTCACTGAAGTCGTCGTCCTAGTCCTTGCCCGTCATCCCGTGCGCGTCGCAGCGCGGCCGCACAGCGGGATCACTGAGCGGACGAAAAGACGGCCCGAAAACATGGAACACCCCCGAACACGAGGAGCGGCATCTATGTACCGGGCTCGCTGCGGCAGACCATCGCTGATGGGCCTGCTAACTTCTTGATGAGCGAGGCAGACAGAAGGTGGAAAGCGACATCCGGGACAGTCCAGTCATGAGCCGGGTTGAAATGCCGCTGGGTGACGGTGCGCTCGCGGTCGCGTACCACAAGGTCGAAGACGGCCGCGTCGCCCTGCTCCACACGGACGTGCCGCACGAGCGGTCCGGCCAGGGGTACGGATCGCGATTGGCGCATGGCGTTTTCGAAGCGTTGCGACGCGATGGCAAAAGAGTGATCGCGAAGTGCCCGTTATACTCACCTACGCCGCCGGCACCCAGAGTACGGCGCGCTCCTCGATGGCTGATCGCAGATGGACCGAACGTCGGCGCGCACAGCGCTTTTGGACGACGATACCCATGACTATCGAATGCATGTCCAAAGGGAATTTCTAATTTCGTCGGCTGTGTCCGATCTTCGGGTCTGCTCGACCGGCCGAGCACCGCGGCCGCATCGACATTGATTGAAGCCATTGCGCCGGCCCGCCGTGCGGCGCGCGGGCAGCAAAGGAGTCCCCATGAATTTATCGATGACCGTCGGACTGGCTGCCGCCGCCTCACTGATCGCCGGCACCGTGGCGGCGCTCGCTGAGATCAGCGGAGCGGCTCCGGCCGACCCGACCGCGAAAGTGGTGGACGCGGCCGGACACCTGCGGGTGCCGGCAGATTACCGAACCCTCTGCCAAGCGCTCGGGAGCTGGGCGATTGCCGCCGACAGCGGCCAAAGCTCGAAGGAAATGCACGCCGTCTACGCGTCCTCGGGGGGCGATCGATACCTACCGGAAGACGGGGCACTTCCCGGACGGCACCGTTCTGGTGAAAGAGGTCCTCGCGACCTCGACGAACGAGATGACCACCGGCACAGTGAGCTATACCGACAGGCTGAAGGGCTGGTTCGTCATGGTGAAAGACAGCAAGGAAACCTTTCCGGCAACCCGTTGTGGGGCGACGGGTGGGGATGGTCGTGGTTCGACGCGGACAAGCCGCTCAAGACTAGCTCGACCGAACGACCATACCGATTGCCAGGGCTGTCACGTGCCGGCCAAGGTCACCGACTGGATTTACGTGAACGGATATCCCGTCCTGCGCCACTAGGCCGCCTCACGCCTAGGAGATCCCTTCTCGCCGCGGTTTGGCGGAGGCCATTGTCCGGCGGGCTGGAAGAATGAAGGGCTTATGGTGACATTCGTTTCGGTTAACGACCTTCGGGTTCGACCGCGGTTCAGAATACAACGATCGCATGGAGGTCAGCGTGTCCTTATCGGTCTATGACATCACAGTTCCTGTCATGGTACATGGACTGAACGTGATGGACGACTACCTCGACCGTGCCCAGGCGCTCGAGCGGGCCAAGGGGTTTGAGCCTGGGAGGATCCTTGGCGAGCGGCTCGCGCCCGACATGCTCACTTTTGGAGAACAATTCTCCGTAAGCTGCAACAAGGTCGACGCGCACATGGCGAAGTTGATGCAGCGCGACCCGCCAGCACCCCGCAACACCCCGATGATGTATCCAGCGTTGAAGGGACGGCTCCTTGAGACTCGCGGTTTCCTGCAAAACGTGCAGCCGGACGAGATTGCCGGCGCGCAGTCCCATACATACGAGCTGACGCCGCCAATCGTGCGCGGATGGTATGGCGGAGACGACTACATCCGGCACCTGGTGCTGCCCGACTTCTTCTTCCACATCTCGATTGCGCACGCGATCCTCCGGCACCTCGGAGCGAAGATCGGGAAGCGCGACTACCTCGGCAACCTCACTCAGCAGAGCGGCGGTGACTACTCGTGAGAGGCGGGCCCGGTGTGCGCCACGGGCCGAGGCCTTCAAGACAGGAAAGCAAGTTTAGAGGATACCGATAGTGAGCGAGTTGCGAGAGGTCATTGGCGCGCTGCAAAGCGAAGTTGAATTCGAGGCTGCTGTAAGCGAGTTGGGAGCCGCGGGGATCGACCGCGCTCGTATAAGCTTTCTGGCGCAGGAGGAGATAGCGGCGTCCTGTGCGGGCGCCGTCGGCTGCGACATCAAGCAGCTGCCTCGCATCGAGATCGGCTTGAGCGACGATCGGCAGCAGGTTCGCACGCTTGCGACCTCGCTCGCGGCCACTGTCGCGTCGCTCGCCGGCGCCGGTGCCGTCTTGGCAGCGACGAGCGGAGCAGCCGCTCCGGCTCTGCTGGCGGGGTTGGCTTCCGGAGGTGGTGTGGGCGGGCTGGCAGCCTTATTGGGCCGGCGACACGAAGCCCACGTGCATGAGTGGGCCGAGAGCCAGATCCTCAACGGCGGCATTGTGTTGATCGTCCACCCCGTCGATGCAGAGCAGTTCGAGGCTGCCACCGCTATTATGCGCCGGCACTGCGGGGCCGACGTTTTCCCGCCGCCATCAGCCTAGCAACGAGCCTCGCCCTGACTCAGCATCGGCGCTAGACGGGTTCTGCGTTTGATGAAGACGCCGCTCTAACTCTTTGTTTTCATGCAATTCAGGACGGAAAACCGCTACGCACTTTTTCCTGCAATTGCTCGAGCGGGCGGGTCAGTTCTCCGGCCCCTTGGTGGTTCGCAACTTCGGGGATGCATGAGCCGACGGCAGTCGCCAGCTCGACCGGATGAAATGACAGCTGTAGTCGCCCGGGTGCCGTTGCAGGTAGTCCTGGTGCTCGGGCTCGGCCAGCCAGAACCGCTCCTCGGGGTTGATTTCGGTGACCACGGGACCGGGCCACAAGCCAGAAGCTTCGATTTCGGCGATCATTTCAAGCGCCGTCTCTTTCTGGTCTTGGTCCGTGTAGAAGATCGCGGAGCGGTAGCTCGGTCCGAAGTCGCTCCCCTGCTGCTCGTAAGTGGTCGGGTCGTGGATCTGGAAAAAATACTCCAGGACAGTCCGGTAGCTTACGACCCCGGGATCGAAGACGATCGCGATTGCCTCGGCGTGGCCCTGGTGGTTGCCGTAGCTCGGATTGGGAACGTCGCCGCCGGTGTAGCCGACCCGCGTCGACACGACGCCTCTTAGGCGGTCGAACATGTCCTGCATGCCCCAGAAGCATCCGCCCGCCAGCACCGCCCGCTCCATAGCCATCTTCGCTGTCCTCCAACCAACCGGGGCCGCGGCACGAGAGTAGCGCTCGCCGGCGAAGCCGGATCATAGAAAGAGGGCATCCAATCGACAACCGCTCGCGTCCTTCACGCACCCAGGCGGCCTGAAGGCTGGCAGCCGGTATCCGACTGTCGTGATCTTGATTTCGGACATTATTTGCCTGGCGGAAGTGGAGAAATTCGTCGCCTACAATTCCAGACTGGCATGAAATCCATACAACGTTTTCATTAGCTTGGATTGGCAACTTCGGGCGAACTCTGAGCGCGCCAGAAACAACGCAATTTTCCATTCCTGGGGCAAATACACATCGCAGCTGAGAATTCTCGCAAGCTAGAAGGAATCCTATTCATGAACCTGAGACCCATCCTGTTTGGAGCATTGGCTCTCTCGACACTCGGTGGCGGTGCTTTCGCAGGCGCTCTCGACTCGCCAGCGATGATGGAGCCGTTTTTCACTGATGCATCGATGAAAACGATGAAACCGAAGGTCGAATTCGAGGCCGCTTGGAAAAGCATGTCGAAGAGCGACCAGGATTCGATGATGAAAGAGTGCCAGGATGAAGCGATGAGCAAACCTTATGCGGAATTTTGCGCGAACCTAAAGCCGCTGGGCGGCGCAAACCACTAGGGCCGAAGCCCTTGATTAGCGACGGGCCTCGCGCCCGTCGTCCACAACCTGGTTCCGGACTCCATGGAAAAGCGGTGTTGCCTTCGGGTTGGCCACTCTGGTCCGGAACACACCGGGGCATGTTATTCATAACGCAGGGTTATCACCGCGCGGCTAAGTCCTGCTGTACAACGAGCCGCTTAGTGCAAAAGCGCAAGGCTTTGGCAGTGACGCCGCGGCATTGGCCCGGACCCGGCGGTCATTTCGACGAAAGCAGGCCAACCGCGGAAGTGATCCATGTCGCGTACTGTCGCAGAGGCCCTTGTCGATGTCCTCGAGGAGGTCGGCATAAAGCAGGTCTTTGGCCTGATCGGAGACTCGCTGAACCCTTTTGGCGATGCCGTGCGCCAGAGCAAGATAGAATGGGTCGGCGTACGGCACGAAGAGGGCGCCGCGCTTGCCGCGGCCGGCCAAGCGAAGCTGACCGGCCGGCTCGCAGTGTGCGCCGGAACAACGGGGCCAGGCAGCACGCATCTCGTCGCGGGCCTCTACGAGGCTGCGCGCGACCACGCTCCCGTCCTGGCATTGTCGGGGGAGATGCCACGACGCCTGAAGGGCATCGAGTACCACCAGTCGACGGAGCCGGACCTGCTCTTCCGAGACGTATCGCTCTACACTCAAACGATCACCGCGCCGGCGCAGGCGCCCAGCGTGATCCATCAGGCGATTTCGTCTGCATACGCAGGGCCCGGGGTCGCGCACCTGACTCTCCCCCAAGACGTCCTGTCCAGCAAGGTCGAGCACGCTGTTTCGAGCGTGGCGACGCTCGGCCCGCGCGCCGAGATCGCGCCGGCCGAGCGCGGAATTGACGCGGTCGCGCGCCGCATCGACGCGGCAGGCTCGGTCGCCATCCTCTGCGGGGCGGGGTGCCGGGGCTCGGCCGACCTGCTCCGAGACCTCTCGGACCGCCTGAAGGCGCCTCTCGTCCACACGGTCCGCAGCAAAGAGATCATCGCCTACGATGATCCGCGCTGGATGGGCGGCCTTGGCATGATCGGCAGCAAGCCGGCCTACGCTGCGGTGCAGGACTGCGAGCTCCTGCTCATGGTCGGCACGGACTACCCCTATTCAAACTTCCTGCCCGCGCACGGGAACGTCATCCAGATCGACGAGCGGGCCGCGGCGATCGGTCGGCGCGCGCCGACGGCACTCGGCGTAGTGGGCTCGGTACGGCCGACACTCTCCACCCTCCTGCGCAGAGTGCGACAGAAGACCGGAAGCGCCTTCTTCGACAAGGTCGCGCGCGGTCGCCGCGCTTGGGACGAGCTCCTCGACAAGCAGAGCGACTTGATGCGCAGCCGCGACAGGATCCATCCGCAAGCGGTTGCCCGCATGGTCAGCGACCTTGCGAAGGACGACGCCGTGTTCGTCTTCGATACGGGCCTCAACACGCTGTGGTCGGGCAACTGGATTCGACAGAGCGGCAAGCAGCGCATTGTCGGCTCGTTCAACAACGCCGCCGTCGGCACGGCCTTAGGGCAAGCCAACGGCATTCAGGCGCTCGACCGGTCCCGACAGGTGATCGTCCTCACCGGAGATGGCGGCTTCAACATGCTGATGAGCGAATTCCTCACCGCGGTACACCACCACCTGCCGGTGAAAATCGTGGTCTTCGACAATGCGGCCTTCGGGCTCATAACGCTCGAGGCACAGAGCGTGGGGATACTCCCGTTCCGCAAGGCAATCGAATTCACCAACCCCGATTACGCAGCGCTAGGGCGTGCCTGCGGCGCGCAGGGTTTCACGGTGCGCGATCCGGCGCTGCTCGAGGCGACCTTGATCGAGGCGTTTGCGTGCCCAGGTCCTGCGATCGTCGCGTGCGGCGTCGCGACTGACGAGATGCCGAACCTCCCCCATGTCGAGCTCGAGCAGGTCGGCGGCTACGCCGTAGCGAAAATCAAGGAAGCGATCGCCGCTTTCACCGGCGGTTGACGGCTGCGGGCCATCCGTCGCTCACCGAACTCGGCCTGTAGGCCGGCGACCAATCAGTACGCAACGCGCTAAGTGAAAGGACTGCTGACATGACGACGAACGTTGAAGAGTTGCCGAACGGGGAGCAAGACCTACCAATCGAGCGAAACTCGCTTGCAACGCTCTCCGGGAAGATAAACCAGGTCTTGGCCGACGCTCTGTCGCTCTTCCTGAAGACCAAGAACTTCCATTGGCACGTGAGCGGCCCCCACTTCCGGGACTACCATCTCATGCTGGACGAGCAGGCGAGCGGCATTCTCGATGTGATCGACCCGCTCGCCGAGCGTGTGCGTGCGGCCGGCAGAACGACGATCCGCTCGCTTGGCCAGGCGGCGCGGCTGCGGACCATCGCGGACAACGAGGCCGAGGACGTCGCGCCGGGCGCGATGCTCGCCGAGCTCATGGAGGACAACAAGGCGCTGGCCGCCTCGATGCGGGAGGCACACAAGCTCTGCGACGACCTGGAGGACGTTGCCACCGCAAGTCTCCTGGAAGGCTACATAGACGCGGCCGAGAAGAGAGCGTGGTTCCTGCGCGAGGCCGCACGGCCGCGCTGACCGTTGCCGAAAGTCCAAAACCGGACGCCGCAAGTCCGAAGTGGCGGCGCGTGCGCTAGGAACCCTGACCGTTCGAATCCAGAGTGAGAGCAGATCTAGTGCATGTCGCCCGAAAGTGACCTCGGTTTTGCGAGGACGACATCCATAAAACAAAGACCTAAAGCGCGTCGCTTGAATCCGTTCAAACGCGACGCGCTTTAGAGCAATTCCAGGAAAAGTGCATAGCAGTTTTCTCCCGGAACTGCGTAAAAACAAAGAGTTGGAGGGGATCGGCGATTGAAACGCTGAACCGTTCTAGGCGCACGCCTGCCCTGTGTGTGCGCGGAGAATGCGATCTGCCACACATTTCGACCTCCCGCACAGAATGGATTGGATGCTGATTTGAGGGACACGGATTTATTGCAGGGACCCCCAGGCGTGTCGACATCGGCGGCCAGGCGTTCGGGGCCTTCCCGTGAAGCGGCGTTCGATGTCGACCTGTTCGTGATCGGTGGCGGGTCAGGAGGTATCCGCGCTGCGCGCGTCGCTTCGCGATACGGCGCCAAAGTGATGCTCGCCGAGGAGTATCGGCTCGGAGGAACATGCGTTATCCGCGGCTGCGTGCCGAAAAAGCTGTTCGTCTACGCGAGCCGGTTCAGCGACACCTTTGATGAGGCCGCGGAATTCGGCTGGCGCCTGTCACTCCCGCATTTCGACTGGCCCTCGTTGGTCGCCGCGAAGGACCGCGAGATCGCACGGCTGGAACGGCTGTACGGCACCGGTCAAGAGAGTGCGGGCGTCGAGGTCGTGAGGTCGCGCGCCGTGCTCGAGGACGCACACACGGTGCGCCTTGTCGAAGACGGCCGCCGCGTACGCGCGCGCACGATCCTGATTGCGACAGGCGCACGGCCCGAACTGCCTCACTTCGACGGCATCGAGCTCGGCATCACCTCGGATGCCATCTTCGACTTGAAGACATTTCCGAGGAAGCTTGTGATCGGCGGCGCCGGATACATCGCGATGGAGTTCGCCGGCCTGTTTGCGGCGTTGGGAAGCGATGTCACCGTCGTCTGCCGCGGAAGCAATGTCCTTCGCGGCTTTGACGAGGACGTGCGCCAGGCCGTCGCCGCGTCCTACATGAATCGCGGCATCAAGCTGATGCTGTGCGACAGTATCCGCCGCTGTGAGCGGCGGAACGAGCACGCCGGTGGTGGCGACCGTGCAGGAAGAATCGCCGTTACGACCGAACAGGGCGGGAGGCTGGTGGCTGACCAGGTGATGCTAGCCTTCGGTCGCACGCCGAACACGGCTTCGCTCGGACTCGACCGCGCTGGGGTCAAAACTGGGGCAAACGGCTCAATCGTTGTCGACGCGAGCTCCCGCACGAATATTCCGAGCATCTACGCCGTGGGTGACGTGTCGAACCGGTTCAACCTGACGCCCGTCGCGATCCGCGAAGGCCAGGCGTTCGCCGACAGCGTGTTCGGCGGGAAAGCTTGGCAGGTCGACTACTCCAACGTGCCAACCGCCGTCTTCTCCAGCCCGCAGATCGGCACCGTCGGCCTGACCGAACTTGAAGCGAGGGCGCAGTACCCTGCTGTCGACGTCTACAAGGTCCGCTTCCGGCCGCTGAAGGCCGTCGTGACGGGCGACTGCGAGGCCTCGCTTGTGAAGGTCATTGTGGATTGCGAGACGGACCGGATACTCGGAATCCATCTCTTTGCAGAGGAGGCCGGCGAGATGATCCAGGTGCTGGCGATTGCCGTGGGCAGCGGAGCCACCATGAAAGACTTCATGTCTGTCATGGCCGTGCACCCGACGGTCGGCGAGGAGATCGTCGCAATGCAGGCGCCGACGGTGCGTTACGACCGAGGCGAGGCTTCGACCTTGCTCATCCCCAGCGCCGCCGTTTGACACCACCGGCTCGCGCCGGAAAAGGCCCGCCTGGAACGTTGCGGGTCGTCGCGCCGTTCGCTTTATGCTGCGGGCCTCAAACGGCCGGGAATGAAATCGATAACGCCGCGCCACTTCCGCGGCGGCGAAACCGCTGGCAGTGTCACGCAGGTCGCATGATTCAGCGGCCCCTACGCGGCGCGTTGCCATTGCGTGCAGCCGATCTGAACTCCTGAAGGTGAGCGCGATGATTCGCTTCTATTTCCACCGGACGCCCAATCCAGCCAAGGTCGCCCTGTTCTTGGAGGAGTCCGGCCTACCCTATGAACTGGTGCCGGTCGACACGAGCAAGGGCGAGCAACACCAGCCCTCGTTTCGCGCAGTCAATCCAAACGGCAAGGTGCCTGCTATTGTCGACACCGAAGGCCCCGCCGCGAAAGAGGCGCGGGTTTTCGACTCCAGCGCCATTCTGCTGTACCTCGCCGAGAAAATAGGCCGATTCCTCGGAGAACCGGCCGATCGGGGCGAACTCTTGTCGTGGCTTTTCTTCCTCGGAACGGGCCTTGGGCCTTTCTCGGGACAGGCCGTGCATTTCCAGTTTGCCGCCCCCGAGGGTCTCGACTATGCCGTCAACAGATATCGCCGCGAAGCGGAGCGCCACTATCGCGTCCTCGACGACCACCTGGCTGGCCGCGACTACATGGTCGGCTCCGTCTACACGATCGTCGATATGTCCGGTTGGGGTTGGATCGATCGCGCTTCCCGCGTGATGAAGGGCGCGGCCGACCCCCTCGCCGCCTTCCCCAACATCAAGCGTTGGTTCGCCGGGATCGACGCACGCCCTGCGGTTGCGAGGGCGCGCGCAGTCGGAAATGACCACGAATTCAAGACGGTGAGCGACGAGGAAACGAAGCGTGCGCTCTTCCCGTCCAACTATCCCGCCACCGGCGGCTAATGCATGTCGCCCAAAAGTGCCTTCGGTTTTGGAGGACATGCGTAAAACAAGGACCTTGAGCGCGTCGCATGAGCCCCATTTTCGATCGGCGCGCTCCAGGGTACGCCTGGGTCTCGTCGCGTTCGCGGTTGCGAGAATGGAAATGATAACCGCGCGGCATTTCCCAGTACGTTAGACGAAACATGGCGTTTCGCCTGGCGTATCCACTGGGATCGTCGGTCGCATGGCGTGGCGTCCCCCAGGTTTACCGCCGTGTTTACCAATGCAACTATCGCGGCGCGAGCGCAGCGAAATCCGGGAGAGTGCACATGAACCTCGACGCTGGCGATATGGTCGAGGCGGTTTCAGATCTCCTGAAACATGGCTACGAGCACGAGTACCGAATAAGGGATGGCGGCCTTTACGACCTGACTGCCGATCGGCCTGTGGCCGCCGGCGACGTGCACGTGGATGCCGCGTTGAGGTTCGAGAGCGCGCCCGATGCGGGCGACGGTTCGAACGTCTATGCGATTGCCGAAAGAAAGGCCCGCAGCAAGGGCCTGTTGATCGACGCCTTCGACGCCTTGGACAGAGACTGCTCGCGCGAACTTTACGAACGGCTGAACACGAACCCTCGCGCACTGCACGACATTGGCGGCGAAATAGCGAGCCGATACGGGCTGCGGAAGGTCTTCAAGGAGGAATTCGAAGCGGATCCGGAACGCTTCGTCCTGCGTATCGCGTTTCCCGATTTTCCCCCCTGCCCGTACGGACAGTCGTTCTCGATGCTCGGGTTCGACACTGCGGAACAAGCCTATGTTTGGCTGGTCACCAGTATCTTGCGAGACGCGAGGCTGGAGAGAGTGCCGTACCAGGGGGCCGACGTGCCTGACAACGAATGAGCGCCCGGTGCACCCGGGTCGCTTGTGATGCACCACCATGCGGGGCCCCGCGGGCGCTTCTTACAAAGGACGTGAGATGAACAAGCAGATCGTGAAGCAAACAATGCTGTCGCTCGAGGCGCGCGACCTCGAGGACGCGAGAGAGAAATACCTGGAATATGTCGGAAGTGCCCGGCTCGATAGAAGCGAGCCGATCGAGGACGATGAGCAAGCGCAGGCAGAGCTCGCGAGCGACCTGTCCGAAGCTTTCGACGACACCGTTCACTCTCACGCCGACAAGATCGAGAAGCTCTCGGCGATGGACTTCGGGCCGAAGAGCAAGATTGAGGAAGGCGCAGTGGTGAAGCTCGGCGGACGGTTTTTCGTTATTGCCGTGTCGACAGGCAAGTTTGTCTGCGATGGCAACGAGATCATGGGCATTTCCAGCCAAGCCCCGATCTACGCTGAGTTGCAGGGCAAGCGCGCCGGTGACGCGATCTCGTTCAACGGAAGGGAGCTTGTAATCGAGGAGGTCGCCTAATATCTGCGACACCGAAGGTCGAAAAGCAGCGCCCCGATATAACGCGCGGTCACCCTCCCGAATCTGCGGTGTCTCAGAAGCGGATGGCGAATGGCACGGCCCGGGCGATCTTCCCAATCTTTGCCTGACGTCGACAGCCAGGCACTGAAGCACAGTCGTGTCGTGCGGTTGAAGTTCATTCCGCCCTTGGACTGGCGGTTGACGCTTACGTACCTTTGCCGCGCGGCATCGGGGAGGCGTGGAGCGATGTCGTCTTCGATTACAACCAGCGTACAAGCGCGCAGGAGACCTGGTTGCGGTACTTCAGAGCCTGAGCAGCTCCGCATCGACACAACGCTGACCCGCTTCCCTTCGCGCCGGGCGAGTGGAATGGAAACCATAACGACCAGGCATTTCTAATGGTTGGCGTGCCGGGATAACCTTTCTGTGCGTCTAACCGGGCTGACCCGTGACGATTGTGCAGAGTGCTTATCAGCATAGGCGACGTGATCGTCCTCTTGGGTAGATGCACTCTCCGCTTCGCAAGGACCCGCTCAAGCAACCAAGCACGTAGGAGTTACCGATGTCGTTCCGCTTCATCACCAAGTCTATCCACGCCTACCTTATCGACTATCCCGTCGCGATCCTCCTGATTGCAGCCCCGTTCGTGCTGAAGCTCGGCCAGAGCGGAGCGGTCGCAATGTGGCTTTCGGTTGTTGTCGGTGTCGCAGCGCTGCTGTTGGCCGCCCTCACCGACCATCCCACCGGTCTCATCCGCATCATCCCCTACTGGCTGCACCTATGGGTCGATCGCGCCGTCGGGGTGGTGTTTATCATCGCAGCGTTTGCCTTCAAATTCGTTGGGCTCGACGCTTGGTACTACTGGGTCCTCGCTGCTGCTGTCCTGCTAACGACCTCAGTCTTCAATGCGCCTCAGGAGCGAGCCGCGACGCGTTCGGCATTGGGCACGCGTACAGCGGGTTGAGGGCGGCGACTGTCGCAGCGCTATTCTCCGCCGCTATGAAGCCATATGCAGCGGCTATAGGAAAACTTCGCACCTAGCTGCGATCGATGGTAATCGCTCGCAGTTTTTATCGAGTGACGCGCAGCGCAACCGGGAGGGAAATTACTCAAATGCGTGAGGCATCACGATTTCCCAAGGCGGCGGGCGCCCGAGTGGAACACATGCATTAACGCCTCCACCTCATGCGCGCGTGTCTGATCAAGTCCTGCGCGCAGCAAGCCTGTTCGAAGACTTGCCTCGGTGTACTTCACCATCAGCTTACGACGTTCAGTCAGGAAGACACGTCGGGACGGCCTCGAACGGGCACCGCTCGCAAACTAGGAACTTAGGGACCCCCTCACAACCGACAGCGGCTTAGTTTTGGTCCTGATCTCCCGCTCCCTGGAAAAAGGACCGGAGTTCCTGCATGTCGACCTCATCGTCGCCATTCTCGTCGATGGCGTTGAAAATTCGCGCGATAAAATCCTGGACTTCCGTGCGCGAAAGCGCACCGTCGCCATCGGTGTCAACAATCGCAAACATGATGCGCATCCTTGCGCCGTGCATCATACCGGCTCTGCGGCCTTCCTTCATCCGCCGCTTTTCATGTGGACCCATCTCGTCATGTGGACCCATCTCGTCGTTTCGATAGTCGCGGTCCTCGTCGCGTCGTAAATTCTCATGATCTTGGTCCTTCACCATTTTCTCTTGGAGCATTTCCCCCATCATCTGGCGCATCATTTCACGCATGGCGTCTTGATTCTGTCCGCTCGCTCCGGGGGAGTGATCCTGCGCTGGTGCTGGGGGCGCGGGAGCATTCGTCGATTGAGCGAAAGCAGATGAGGTCAGCAGGGCTAAAGCCGCGGCGAATGCTGTGGTTCTGCCAAGTCGTGTCATTGGGTTCTCCTTTGGAGGTGGCTACGCCGATTACCTCGGCACGGGAACCAAACCAGCAGCGTACTTGATAGTTCCTCCCGCATAGCGCATGACCGGCGTATGCGCGGAGTTCCGGCTCAGCGGTGGCGGGAGAGATGCGGGCGACAATCTTCCGGTCGGAGCGCCTCCTCACGACCAACGTTCCGTCCGGAGCGCCGGTGAGCTGGGGCTGCGGAGCACGTGAAGCACTTGGTGTCCCGGCCCCCACGCGCGGGCAAGCGAGCCCCCCATTAGCCTGGGACGCTCGTGACTTTGTTCAAAGCCCACCCACACGCAGTCGGCGCACCGGCACCATGAGTTCAGGCGAACGCGGGCGGAGCGGTCAGAAAGTCGCAGGCGTTCAGCCAGCCACTCGGGTGAAGCGAAACGCTTTCCCCTGAGCTAGCGGGAGGCCCTCGCGGGCCTGTCGGCATGGCTACGACGTTCGGTTCGGTGGAATGCAAGTGGGCGTTGCTGAAAGACCACTGTCTCGTGAACTTGCGCATTCACGTGGTTGCCGACTGCGATGAATGCTGGTCCTGTGGCTTTGCGGCGGACCTGAGGTTCGTCACGGCCGACGCGGATGCTGACGCTTCCAAGCGCTGCGTCGGCCGGCTCCCCACGGAACACGCCTTGTCTTTAAATCGAGACCTGTGCTGGCGCAGATCTGCTTCGCCCTTCCAGGCGTCAGCTATTCAAGTTGTTTCCCTTCACCTTTCGAAGGTGTGCCCGGCTCTTGAAGTGGACGCGATCCCGCGCAGCGCTGGCGACGGCAGATCCAGGGCGGGTATATCATTGTTAAATGACGAAGCCAGCGCAGGGTGCGATGGAAGGTCGTCAGCGGCTCCCTCGAGCTGCTGAATGACCGCATTGGCCTGCAGAGGACTACAGGATACAGATGCATCCATCAGACATCGCCATTTACCCAAACGATCTCGCAATGCTGCAGCTGGTTCTTATCCGGTATTGCTCGGAGAGACAGTGCAGCCTGGACTCCGCCATGGCCCATGAGGCAGCATGTGAGTTGATGGCACTGTTTCAGGCCGGCATCGAGGACGAAGCCGAACTCGAACGCATCCTTTCGCGCCACACTTTGCCGTTTCGGATGGCGGGTTAGGCCGCCTGCCCTTCTATAGTCAACCGCATCTGACGGCGTGCCGGGCCAGCAAGCGCGTTTTCCGGGCCGTCATCCTGTGGCAGCCAGTATGGAAGGATGGCTCTTTTCCGATATCCAAATCTGCTTCAGGGGGCTGGTCAATTGCTTTGTCCTTTCGGCCGTCGAGGGCCAGATCGTGACGCCGAGCCGCTGCGGCCTGGGTGAAGCTTACGGTCATCGAGTCATGGCTGGGGCAATTCAAGGCCACGTGCGGCTGCGCCCCACGATCGCGGTGTCGGATTCGGCCTGCGCCATTTCGAGAATGCCCGCCCTCCCCTTTCAACGAGACACGATGTCAAGGGGCTGCGAGCTTTATGAACAGGACGCACACGCTGCTGCGAGATTGCCATGCCGAACGGGGTGCTTCGAGCCCACGTGGGTCCCCTGCCCCGATCGTGATCTCGGTGCCGGCCGCGAACGGTACAATGGCGCCGAGCCCAACCTCGTCAGGCGCTTGCTCCGATGAGCACCATAGCCGAACTCGTCTGACTTAGCGTCCCAGCGGCAGTCTGGACGCCTCCACCAGTTCTTCCTCGTCTCTCAATCCGGCCATGTGGTTCGCCAGAATCCGGCTCGCCAGTGCTTCACGTTGCTATGGGGACTGCCGCGCCATCTTCAGCCTGTCGAAGACGCGTCCCAGCAACGCGACTTCGGACGGGTCGAACACACCGGCATCTTCAGCTTTCTGATAGATCAGCATGCTGTCATTCCCTCAGCATTGCTAAGCCGGCTAATCAGATCTAAGGGAACCGCACAAGAAAAAGCCCGCCCGTCCCTCGCCACGGTGGCAGCGATCTTGGTCCGTCAGCCTTGGCCGCATGGGACCCTCGTGGCGACGGGTTTGAGGTCACTGCCCGGATTTGAGGAAGCGAGCCTCACGCACCAATGAGTTCCAGTCGCTGCCGATCAGTTCGATCAACCGGCGAGCGTCAGCTTCGGAAATAGCCGTTTCCTGCGCCAATCGCCGGACCAAAATCTCGAGCTCGGGCCTGGCTGCCGGCCTCTTCTTCCCATCGTCCTCGGCCATATGCGCCTCCTTTGGAGCCGAACGCGAAGAGAAGCCAGACGTTTCAACCTAGCCGACAGGAGAACAAAAAAAATCGCTGGCGTTTGTTGATCGATTCGGTCGGGCCATTTCCTGCCGAGGAGGACCACCCGGTTGCTCACGGGTCGACAAGGTCGCGTGAAGGCATCGTTCTGCCCTCGTCACCTTTATCGCTGGGCTCATCAGTTCTGCATCACTGTTTGCTGTGGCTAGGATCGAGGCCCGTGGAAAGGTCAGCAATCACTGCGAGGCCATGCGCAATTGATAGGCCGACGGCGCAAAGCCACTTGCACCGTAAGCTAAAGCTCGCAAGTTGGGCAAAAAAGCCTAGATACCGGGAAAGTGTACACCTCTCCAAGCATCTAAGGGGATCATGCCTGACCAGAATACCCTGATCCGCGCTGCAATCGGTCGGCTGCTGTCCGAAAAAACCGGCGCCCCTGTCATCTCGATGAAGGAAAGCATCGAAGAGCTACATGCGCAAATCGGCGCGGCGACGACGGACGACAGTCTGCAGGATCTGCTGCTCGAAATGGCCGAGGTGCGGGGCATGATGGTTGTGCTCGACGTTTAGGACCTGCGCCCGACCGCAAGTCGCCAGCGACGTAAGGCTCGGGGCCGGTCGTCAGCGTGCGCCGAGGATGAAGTCGGCACCGCGATTGGCGAGGGTTTGTCGCCGGTATGCGAAATCGAGCACTCAACGACCTGGCTGCGGCTGAACGGTGGACGCGTCAAACCGCACGGCGCCGGCAGGAGAATGTGTTCTTATTTTGTTCACAATGGCTATATCAGCCGAGCTGGTAAACGCCGTGCGAACCTCCGGCCATGAAGGTCGCGGGTGGCGTCCACCACGTCGTGCCGTTTTCGGATCGCAGCGATTGCCATCCGTCGGCTCTTCTAGGCATGGACCAGCAGATCGTCACTGTTCGGCGGTATCGAGCAGCATCGCCATCTGTCGCGCGGCGGCGCTCTCCATGATCAACTGTTCAAGTTCGAGACGGTTCATACTGGTTTTGACCCGCCGTCGGATAGCCGATGACGCCAGGGACATCGATACCGCAGTTCCCCGTCCGTGGTCATCCAAATATCGGCCAATCTCAATAACCACATCGGCATCGACATTGTTGGGCAATTCTCGCATCGGCCACATCCCCGCGCGGCAATATTGAGCAAATAATTTGCTGACTGTCGAGCACAGCCAGCCCCTAAGTCGATGTGCCACTTTGCACAGGCTGGGTCGGGGCTAATTGCGGCCGAGCCGTTCGCATTCTTCACTTTGTCCGCCGATTTCCTGGCACAGGTCGATGCGCCCAAGGCGGTTGTTATCGTCGTCGATCGCCATGCGTCTGTTGTACGCGGCCACGATATCTTTCAATTGCGAAATCCTTCCGGCCCTGTGGCTGCTGGGATAGGCCATGCCGGCGATACAGCCGCAAAGTGCGATTGCGAGCGCAATTTTGATCTTCCTTTGGCTCTTGCCTTGCGAATGGATTGTCACGAAATTGCGGGAACTGAAGAATCCACTCCATTCAAGCTGCGAGCATCCCACAATGGAAGGCACATTGACCGCGTTGTTGGCGAGTTTTCAGAAACACTGGGACGAATGGGCGCCAGCTTTGGGCGTCTCCATCGCTATTGCGGTCTGCCTGGTCTGGACCGTCTACCTGCCAATCGTCGGCCTGCGCCACCTTATGGGATGGTGAGGCGGCCAACAACAAGGCTCTATCCGGAGTGCGCGCTCTAGGAAATCGTCACCCATCCGTGAGGCGGGCGAATTCCATCAACGCGTCATAAGGGGCGATCTAAGCCGCCTCGTTGCTTTGTCAATGGTGCGGCGCTGACACGAACGCCGATCCGCGCCCGCTTTTCGTCGGGCAGGCCATGTCCTTCGGGAGCCCGTGGTGCCGGTAGCCAGCTGTGCCGCCCGCGATTTCAATGTCCCTTGTAGCGCGCGGCCCGAACGGGACAGGTGTACACCTCCCCTGCCCTCCACTCGCTATGTTTTGGCCCGCGCGCGATTCTATCTGTGGCTTTGATCTAGCTGTCCATATTGCGTCTCAAGCCACAGTGAGTCTCAAGCCATGGCCTGATCGGTTTCGCCGAGAAAGACTTGGGCGTCCTTGGCAGCCGCGATGAATGCATCTCGTGCCATTCTCGGCGGCTTGCGACCGTTGATCACCTCGAGGCAAACCTCCATCGCCCTGAGGCGTTTGGCAGATTGTGGCGCAGGCCATTCCCTCAGGAGCAGCCCGGCCGCCTCGGCGACGGTGATCACCACCCGATCCCGATCAATGCGCCCGAGCTGAATTATCACTGGCTTGTGGAAGCGCTTCATCCCCAACCTTCCGGCCCCCCCGCCGCGTTGCGAGGCACAACAGGGCTGCCTGCAACGCTCGACGGTGCTTTTGGTTCCCTCAACTCCGACACGCAGCGAATGTGGGCCTCGGCGGCCCGCGCGTCCTGTGCAGCGCCTCGTGGCAACCGGTGCACGCGAAGCGAATCGACGACCGACGCGGGCCGGCTTGCGCCGCCGATGCAACCGCAATGTCCGGCCCTCCCCGCTCCTTGACTTTGACGACTCGTCAAGCTGCGTCGGCCGATACCTCGACGCACATACTGCGAATAAAGAAGGAGATCGCCGAGAATGCGGGAGAGCGACTGGCTCCGGAAATCCAGGCGGCTTGCAACGTCGTCGAGGGTGGGTCAGCCGTTCCGATCCGCATGAGATCGTCCTTTATTCGCCGGCGGAATTTACTGCAGTAAATTCGTGCACAAATCGCAACGGAAACAATCATCTAGGCTTTCGGCCGAGCGTTTTGACCGGATGGCGTTCGCGGTGGCGTTAACTTCTTGTTAAGCCAAAACTTCTTGCCGGGGCTGCCGAATCGGAGCTTAATGGCGGTTGCCGGGTCGTTTCACGGCAAAAAGCGCCAATTCAGGTTTCCAGAAGTATGAACATCGCAATGCGGCTGCCCAGCTTCGAGTTTGACGACAAGATCCTCGAACATGGGGCGGAGATATCGCGCCGGCTCAATCAGCTTCGCATGGAGAAGTTCCCTCCTAACGCGGCGAAAACCCTGCGCACGTTCTCCATGGCTGAGGTCGCCCACTATCTCGGCGTCTCGCAGAACAATCTGAAACGGCTTCATCTCGAAGGCAAGGGCCCGATGCCTGACCAGGCGGTTTCGGGCCGACGCAGCTATACGGCCGGGCAGATGCTGGAGCTTCGTCATTTTCTCGACCAGCACGGCCGAACCGAAGTCAAGAAATACGTCCCCCATCGCAAGCCGGGAGACAAGCTGCAGGTCATCGCAGTCGTCAATTTCAAAGGTGGTAGCGGCAAGACCACGACCGCGGCCCACCTTGCGCAGCATCTTGCACTTACCGGCCACCGCGTCCTTGCCATCGATCTTGATCCGCAGGCCTCGCTGTCGGCGCTGCATGGCTTCCAGCCGGAGCTCGATCGGAATCTCTCGCTTTATGAGGCAATCCGCTATGACGAGGAACGCAGGTCGATAGCCGACGTCATCGTGCCCACGAATTTCCCGGGCCTGGACATTGTCCCGGCCAATCTTGAGCTTCAGGAATATGAGTACGACACGCCCTTGGCCATGCAGGACAAAACGTCCAATGCCGGGCGTCAGTTCTTCCTGCGCATCGCCAAGGCTCTGGGCGAGGTGGACGACCGTTACGACGTCGTCGTCGTCGACTGTCCGCCGCAGCTCGGCTATCTCACCTTGACCGCCATGTCGGCTGCGACATCCGTGCTGATCACCGTGCACCCCCAGATGCTCGATCTCATGTCCATGAGCCAGTTCTTGCTGATGCTGGGCGGGATCTTGAAAACCATCAAAGGGGCGGGCGCGCAGATACAGCTCGACTGGTTCCGCTACTTGATCACGCGTTATGAGCCCACGGACATTCCCCAAGCGCAGATGGTCGGCTTCATGCAGTCGATGCTGGCTGGCCAGATCCTTGAGCATCCGATGCTCAAGTCGACGGCCATATCGGACGCTGGGCTGACCAAACAGACGCTCTACGAGGTGGAGAAATCGGCCTTCACCCGCACCACCTACGATCGGGCGATGGAGTCGCTCGATGGCGTCAACTCCGAGATCGTGTCCCTGATCCATCGTGCCTGGGGCAGAAGCTGATGTCGGTGATTTTTACTGCAGTAAAAACGGGTGGTTTTGTCCACAAAATCAGGCTCCTAGCCGATTTCGGGAACGGTTGAATGGCACGTAAAGACATATTCGGCAGTGTGATGGGCTCCTCCGCCACCGTCGAGCAAGCCAGGGACGTGTCGGGCTACGCGGTTCGCGGCGCATCGCGTTCCATCATGCAATCGTTCGAGGAGCTGTCGAAAAGCTCGGTCGTGGATCTGGATCCTGAGCTGGTCGACAATTCGTTCGTGGCGGACCGCATCGGGGACGATGAGCAAGAGTTCGCCGAACTGGTCCGTGCCATCCGCGAACGCGGGCAAGATTCTCCAATCCTGGTCAGGCCGCATCCCTCGTTCCCTGGGCGCTACCAAACGGTTTTCGGGCATCGAAGGGTCAGGGTCGCCCGTGAGCTGGGCAGGCCTGTGCGCGCCGTTGTCAAGCAAATGGGCGACGAGGAGCACGTTGTCGCCCAAGGACAGGAAAACGCCGCCAGAGCTAACCTGTCGTTCATCGAACGGACGCTTTTCGGTGAGCGCATGCTCGAGAAGGGATATTCCCCCGATATCGTCAAGTCGGCATTGGCGCTCGACGATACGACGTTCTCCAAGATGCGTTCTGTGTCCAGCAACATCGCCGAACCCATCATCCTGGCGGTTGGCGCGGCCAAGGGGATTGGCCGGGATCGGTGGTGGCAGCTGGCCAAGCTTATGGAGCATCCAGCCAATGCCGCCAAAGCCCATGACCATATCCAATCGGGCGAGTTTCTCCAGGCCAGCAGCGATGCCCGTTTCAATCAGCTTTTCGAGGTGCTGGCCGCAAACGGCAAGGCCGCAAGATCGACGCCGCCGAAAGCACAGGAGAGCGCCTGGGCGCCAAAAGACAATTCCGTGAAGGCAAAGATCACCGATGACGGCAAGGTATTCACGCTCGCCCTGAAGTCCAGGGAGGCTTCGGCCTTCGGAACCTTCATCGCCGGCAGGCTCGAGGCGCTCTTCGAGGCGTTCCGAGAGGCACAATCTGGGAAGACAACAGGAGACTAAACCGCAAAAGAAAAAGGCCCCCGAACGTCACCGTCACGGAAGCCCTTCTCAAGTCTGTCGCAAGCTGAGAATCGCAAATCCGCGAATCACTGTCAAGTGTCATGGGCGTCGTTTTGGCGAGCAGGTTTCTTTTGCCTGATTAGAGGCAGAGGGAAAATGGTAACGCATATTTCGACGACGCCGTTTGGGCGGCGGCCGATGACGCTTGGCCTGATCGCCAGCCAAGCGGCTGCAAAAGCAATAGATCGAAATACCACGGTGCCCAAATGGCAGGTGTTTCGAGACATCAGAGAGGCCAGGTCCGCCATAGGCGCGACCGATCGCGCCTTGGCGATCCTCAATGCGCTGTTGTCATTTCACCGTGACGACGAGCTTTCAGGGGAGGGCGGACTGGTCGTATTCCCCTCCAACGAGCAACTTATCCATCGCGCCAACGGCATGTCGCCGGCGACGCTCAGGCGACACTTGTCAGTCCTGGTGACTTGCGGCCTGGTGATCAGGCGCGACAGTCCGAACGGCAAACGCTTCGCCCGCAAGGGAGAGGGCGGCCAGATCGAACAGGCCTACGGCTTCGACCTCTCGCCGATCGTGGCGCGCGCGCAGGAGTTCAAGCAATTGGCTGGCGCCGTCCAGGCCGAGCGGAAAGCCTACAGGCTGGTCAAGGAGCGTCTTACCATCTGCCGGCGAGACATCGTCAAGATGATCGAAGCCGGGCTCAACGAGGACGTCCCGGCCGATTGGCGGCGGTTCCAAAGGCAATTTGAAACGATTGTCGGGCGATTGCCGCGGACGGCGTCGCGCCAGGTGCTGGAGTCGATCGCCGATGAGCTGGAAGACCTGTGGGCTCAGGTGCATCAGCTGTTGGAAACGTTCGTAAAATCACAAGATTCGAACGCCAATGAGTCCCATTCTGAGCGCCACATACAGAATTCAAATCCAGATTTTATATCTAACGATGAAACTAAAACCAGCTCTGGAAACAAAACAGAAGCGAGCAGCAGCGGCGCGCCACACGACAATGTGCGCAGCCTGCCCAAGCGGGACATGCCCTTGGCGATGGTGCTGGATGCCTGCCCGGAACTTCTGACCATGGCCCGCGGCGGCCAAATTCGGACCTGGCGAGACTTTGTGGCGGCGGCCGAGCTCGCCCGGCCCCATATGGGGATCAGCCCAAGTGCGTGGCAGGAAGCGGTCGGGGTGATGGGGCCGGAGAAGGCCGCCATCACCGTTGCCGCAATCCTGCAGCGGACCGACCAGATCAACAGTTTGGGCGGCTATCTCAGAAACCTGACGGAGCGCGCTCGTGGTGGCCAGTTTTCGGTGTGGCCGATGATCATGGCGCTGCTGCGGGCGAGGCTTGATGCACAGGCCGGTACTGGTCCCGCGAAATCGTCCTGGAGCGACGTCGGAGAAGGCAGTGAGTCGGTCGATGGTGGTTCCAATAGCGCCGAAATCAGTGAAGCTTTGCTGCTCAGTATGAAAAAGAAGGGCTGGGATCGATAATCGGTTGGACTTCGCTGCCGGTGTGGGAGGCGGTCAATACCGGGTTCGTCGAAGCGTGCACCAGCCAGTCTATTGGGATCAGCACCTGTTCGGATCCTAAGTCGGCAGGGGAGGGGAGCATCTTGCGTCGCTTGATCCCGAGCTGGTTCCCTAGGGGAGGGAAGCGCCTCTTTCGAGGTTGCCTAGAGGCCTGATGCCTTGGTTAGGTTGACTCGGAACCGATCGCGGCGGCGCTGGTACTTGCGGGTCATTTCTGCCGAAGCATGGCCGAGCTGCTTTTGCACATGGCGCTCGTCGACCTCTGCCGAGGAGGCGAGACCGGCGCGTAGCGAATGGCCGGCAAACAGCCTTGGCCGTTCGCCCTCCGGCAGATCGCCCCGCACACCGGCCGCCAATGCCGTCCGCTTAACGACCCGGGCTACCTCCTGGTCGTTGAGCCGATCGGCGCCGACTGCCTTGCCCTGGCAGGTGACGCGCCGAAAGATAGGACCGTGTGCGATGCGCGCCAGCTTGAGCCAGGTCTCCAACGCCACCACCGGGCAGGTGGCATCGGACGAGCCGCGCCCGACTTCCACCTCGCGCCAGCCTGTTTTCCCCCGCAAGATCACCAGCATGCCTTTGTCGAGGACGTCCAACCAGCCGCGGCCGTCCCCGGTCTGGTCGCGGCCGACATCCAGGCCCACGATCTCGGAACGGCGGAGCCCGCCAGCGAAGCCGACAAGCAGCATTGCGCGATCGCGCAGGCCACGCAACGTGCCGCGGTCGAGCGTCTCCAGCATGGCAATAAGATCCTCCGGGAGAATGGCTTCCTTCTGTAGAGGCGGTTTTGCGTGGCTGTTGCGAATGCCGGCCAGCACCGTCGCGATATGCCGGTCTTTTCTGTCTAATGGCTGGCCGCGCTGGGCAAAATTCCACGTCAGCGAGGATAGCCGGCGCTCGATAGTCGCCACCGAGCTCGGCTTCTTGTCCCCGGTCGCCGTGCCGGAGGCTTGAGCCGTGATGTAGAGGCCGACCACCTGCGGATCAGGTGGAAACATTTCGACGCCTTGTCGGCGGCACCAGCTGGAAAAATGCTTCCAGTCGGACGCATAGGCGCGCCGCGTGTTGGCCGAACTCGCGGCTTCGACATAATCGCGCGCGCGAACGGCGAGGTGCTCGAGGTGGCCGGGTAAGCGCTGCCGGTCCAAAAGATTTGACTCCGATAGGGCAGGGGAGGGATCATTCCTGACGGCCGTCAACCGCGCATTTGCCCCGTCAGCGGTATCTTGCGCCATCGCGTGGACGATCTCCACGATATCAGGCAGGTCATCTTGTTCGGGCAATTGCGGATCCTCAACTACGATTCGCAACATATCATGTCAGGGACGGTTAGCTGGAACGTCATCTTCGACCGCCAAAATATGCCCTAAAATCAGAAAAAACAGATCGCGGGGGGTGATGATGTTCAACAGCTTTCATTTTTGTTGAACATGCGGTATGCTCAACAATAACCCATTTCGTTGAGCATCATGATAACACGCCATTCACCGCTCGCTCATTCGGCCTACCACGATCTGCTATCGTCCCTGCGCGACGAGGTCGTGGCCGAGATCCGCGGAACGCCGACGCGGATCGACCGCAACGGCCGCGTCTACTGGTACGACACCTACCGCGTCGGTTCGGACGTCAAAAAGACCTATATCGGGGAAGATAGCGAGGAACTTCGCCTTCGGATGCAACGCATCCAAGCGCTGCGCGACGACCGCGACGATCGCCGACGCAATCGCGCGCGGCGGGTCCGCTTGCTACGTGCGGAAGGGTTCCTTGGCGTCGATGCAGCAACCGGCAGCCTTCTGCATGCATTTGCTTCCGCCGGAGTTTTCCGCCTCGGCGGGACGGTCGTGGGAACTCAGGCCTTCCGCCTCTACGAGGGCGAGCTCGGCGTTCGCTTCACCCTTGACCAGACTGCTCAAACGAACGACGTCGATATCGCCAGCTTCGAGCGACTCTCGATCGCCCTGAAGGACAGTGTGTCGGCGCCGCTTGAACGGGTTCTCAAGGATTTCTCATTCGAACCGGCGCCGACGCTGGACCCCGGCAAGACCTGGCGCTGGAAGCAAACGCGCAACGAGACGCTCGTCGAATTCCTGACGCCGTCTTTTGCCGAGGAGGAGGGACTGCGTCCACCGCCGGCGCTTGGCGTCCATGCCCAATCCTTGCATCATCTCAACTATCTCCTGGCAGAGCCAATGCTGGCAGCCGTTACCTATCGCGACGGCGTGCTCGTGCAAATTCCGCGACCGGAACGCTTCGCAATCCATAAGGTCATCGTTGCCGATCGCCGCCGCGATGGGCCGGACAGCTTAAAATCCATTAAGGACCGGTTGCAGGCGGAATTCCTGGTCGATGTGCTCGCAACCGATAGGCCGGACGACCTGCGTGAGGCTCTCGAGGACGCTCTGGCGCGCGGCAAGCGCTGGCGGGACAGGATTGCGGCCACATTGAAACGATCGCCATCGCTGCAGGCTGCCCTTGGCGACATGATGCGATAGCAGCCGCACCAGAAAATGTTTGGCAATGAACAAATGCGCGTTCTCAATGAACGCGATTTCTCGTCGATCTGACGCCTAAACGAGCCCGTCTGCCGTGAAAAAAGGGGTCAGAGAGGCCATCTCTGAGCGGCTTTGCGAAACGAGCGATAATGCAACATTATCGTTCGTTTGTTGTCCACGACAGGCGCGGCGCTTCTACGCTTTTAGGCTTGCAGAAAGCGCCGCCACGATTCATCCTGCCAACCATGATTCTGCGGCCCAAATCCCTCCTGCGTCACACCAGCGCTCTCTCCAGCGGCATCACTGCCGCCCCGGTATCCGCCGTGCCGCATTGGCTGCGCCGCGCCGTCCCGGATGCGCAAAGCCTTGCGGGAAAAGATGTTGAAGAGGTCGCGCTCACCGCAGGCGCCGCCATCGGCGCGCTCGATGCGGTGGTCCGCCAGCAGAACCGATGGGCCGGCGCCTGGCGGCAGCGGCTGGCGCTTTCGGCGGCCGCGGTAACGGCAAAGCAGGCCGGCCGCGTCGAGGATGAAGCGGCCCTGCGCGATGCCGTTCTGCTCACACGGCCCGGAGACGACGTCGGCCCCGCTGGCCGAATGCTGTTGGCCTGGCGTTGGCTGGCTGCCCGTCCCGCCGAGGATCCTCTGACGGAGAAAAACCTCGCTGCAGTGCTGGAAGATCTCGGTCACGCCCATGACGACGAGGTGATCAGCGACCTGGCAGACGAGGTTCGACAGCTTTCCGCCAGCATCGGAATGGTCGGCATGGTGACCGGCGCGTTCCTGGCCGCCGAACGACATGGCTTCGGCCGCACTTTCGGATGCTGGCTCGTCGACCGGCTGCTGGCGCAGCGGTTGGGCTGGGCACATGCGATGCCATTGCTGGGCGCGGAGGTGGCCTTGGGCTCATCAAGTCCAGGCCGCTCCCGCCGCTCTATAACTACTGCGGCGGCGGGCACCGAAGATGAAGCCAACCTTGCGAAAAGTCTGCTAGCGGCACAGGCACGTGCGGCACTGCGCGCGATCGATTTGTCCGCCGAACTCGGGCGCCGCGCGGACCGGCTGCTTGCGGTCGCGCCGAAGTTGCGCGCCCGAGCGTCGGACCTCGTCATTGAAAGGCTGTTGTCCGACGACGCGGTCGTCGCTTCGGAACAGATCGCTGGCATGAGCGACCGCGGCCTGCGCCGGCTGTTCGACCGCTTGGTCGAACTCAGCGCGGTGCGCGAACTGTCCGGTCGTCCGACCTTCCGTATCTACGGACTCTGACAATCATGGCTGAGAGTGCGACTTGGCGACGAAAGCGAGGACCGGGAGACGACAGCCGGCCAAATGGCCATTTGTTTGATCGGGAGCTAGATCATCTGCCGCCAGAGGCGCGCTGGCGCGAATGGATGCACCGTGTCGAGGCGACCATCTTCGCCGCGAGCGAACCGGTCACGCGCGAGGTGCTTGCCCGGGTCGTCGGCAAGAGCTGCAGTATCGATCTGCTGATCGATGACATTCGCGAAGAACTGCGTGGCCGCCCTTACGATCTGGTGGCCGTCGCCGGCGGCTGGAAGCACCTGACGCGGCCGGCCTATGCCGATGCCATCCGCAGTGCTTTTGGCACAGCCGTCGGCGGTGGTCGGCGTGCCGTGGACCTCACGCAGTCGGACGTGCTGGTGCTGATGTGCATCGCCTATTTCCAGCCGATCACGCGCGGAGAACTGTCGTCGTTTTTTGGGAAAGAGATTTCGCGCGACCTGATCGGCCATCTGCGCGGCGCCGGCCTAATCGCTTCCGGCCCGCGCAGCCCGACGCCAGGCGCGCCCTATACCTATGTCACGACCAAAGAATTCCTGCTCGAGTTCGGCCTCGACACGCTACGCAACCTGCCGGATTTTGAGGCACTCGAGGACGCCGGGCTGCTGTCGAAGGAAAAGCTGCTCGCGGGGGATATTCCCGGATCACTCGCTGCTCGTTCGGACGATATGGAGCTGCCCTGACAATAGTTGAGGCCTTCTCCCCCTGCGCAGGCGTGCCGTCCAGGTCGTCGTAAGGTACGCCCAAGCTATCGCGTAGCTTGGCCGCGCTTTCAGTGTCGCTGGCCGGTATTGTGACCAACATCGCAGGCGCGGCGCTGGCGATCGTACTGATCAGCTGAAGCTCCCCCCTGTTCCTCAGAGGAACGTCGAGCAGGGCAATGGGCATCCCTGCGAAACGATGCAGGCGCTTTTGCAGTGCTTCGTCTGCGAGTGCGAGCAATCGCGCGAGATCGCAATATCTCTTTTCAGTGAGCTCAGCCTCGTAGGCTCCAACGATCGGAGCAAGGTCTGGCGCGGTCGTTGAAACAGCATCGGAGTTAACGCCGACGAGGCGGAGCTCGCTGAGCATGTCGACGATGGAGCTGTGAAAGCCGGGAGTGCCCGCGACGGATTAGTAGACACCAAGTTTGCCCTCCCCCCGAAGGCGATGAATCAAGCCGGTGACCACCGCATCCACTGAGACTCGAGTGATCGGAACAAGTTCATGCCGAGCGAGCAAAGGCCCGGCAGGGCGCGAACGAACTGCGCCCAGCTATGGCGATGCCAACCGAATGCCACACCATTCGTTCGCGCAGCATTGCGAGCGAGTTCACCCGCCGCAGCGAGCGTGGCGCCGACGATCAAAACCTCTTCGTCCTTTCCCCGCTCACGAAGCCAGGCCTGGGCATGCCCGAGCCGCCGCCCAGCCGATACGGACATGATGACTTTGGTGCTCATTGTTTCGGGCCACCCTCAGGTAAGTTCAGTATTAGCCTGTTGGATGGTTCCGCAGATCGGGCGTTGAGGTAGTTATCAAGCGCCTCGATGCTCGCCATGACGTCGGTAAAAGCGGGCGGTGTTCCGAAGATCATCGCCGACATCCGGTCGTAGTCCGCGGCGAGCTTGGCGCGCATGTCTTCCGTCGGAACCAGGCGATAGCTGCCGGGCACCGCGCGGTCGTAGCGATGATCGGGTGCGCGGAACATAAGCTCCTTGTGCTGTCGGCAGGCTTCGGCGAGTTCGCGCAGCGATGCCGTTGCGAGACCGTAGTCGGGATGTGTCCATATCTGATGGACGTCGTAGTAGTGACGCGAGTACCGGTTGAGGTCGGGCACGGGTCGTTCGGGATTGGCGTCCTGCCGACGCTTCTCCGTCATCTCCGTCATGGCATGCAGGATCAGGACCTTCTCCCAGAAGGTGCGCTCCGGCTTGACGGTGGTCACGTCCCGAACGGTGAGGTTCGCCGGTTCCGGCATCTCCGAAGCGATGTAGGGCGTGATTTCCCGCGCCTCAGTCGGCTCGGGATCGGGACGCGCGCCGCCCTCGATGCGGACGGCGGCCTGGACGTAGCTGCCCGCAGACTCGAACACGCTCGTGTAGCCTACCACGAGAATGTCGAGCGCATCCTTGTTCCGGTAAAGGTCAAACCCGAAGCCGAGCGAAAAATGTCCCGGCCGCTCGGCCACTTCCTCGACAGAAGCGATCTCCTTTGTGAGCCTCTCCTGGAGAGGCCCGGAGATGTACTGCCGCGCCGCCTCGTCGACCTTCTCGGCCAGCGCCTTCTGCTGCTGGTTGACCGAGGGGAGCGCGGCGATATCGCCCTCAAGCGGGACATGTAGATCGGCCTTGTAGATGCCGATGTCGATGTCCTCGGAGAAGCGTCGGATCAGCCCATACGCCTTGCTCAGGCTGGTGCCGCCCTTGAAATAGAGCCCGATCGGATCGTCGCTGCGACGGTTGAACAGGAAGTCGAGCACCCAGCAGACGTAGAGATCCTTTTCGACATTGCCCGCCTGGGTACCCAAATGGGCTGCGGCCGCCTCGAAGAGCGCGCGGCGTTCGTCGACGCTTGAGCGCAGGATCTCAATGAACGTCTGCTGCATGATCGCCTTTCGCCGGTTCCGATGCCGGCGCGCTTGCGGTTTGATCCTCGGCGATTCGGCGCGTGATGGTCTCGACCAGCGGATACATCCAAGCGGGGACCGCATGAATATTTTCGCGCAGATCCTCGGCGATCCTGTCTCGATCGGGATTGCGTGACAGGTAGCGGACGATGCCGTTGACGGCTGCCTCGAGGCTCGATCGCTCGTCCCGAAACCACGCCAGCGCCTGAACAACCCGCATCGCCGGCCGCCCCGCCCAGAACGCCGTCTTGGCAGAGATGCGCTTGAAGTCGAGCTTGTAGATGACCGGCATCGTCCCCTTTGGATCACCAGCGTTCGCTTCGATCTCGATTATCCTGGGATAAGTGTCGGCATGGATCGTCGAGCGCGCCGGAACCGCCGTCGTCAGGCCGAGATCGTTCGCGGCGGTCATTCCGTCGACGAGTACGCGCAGCTTGTCGCGCCGGGCAATGGCGTCGACGAACGAGGCGCGAGGCGGAAACACCATCTTGCCGGTCAGCTTGCTGACGCTGGGCTTGTCATAGAGACCGCGATAGGGTCGGCGGATATCGCCGCGCCGGGTCAGCCGCTGCAGCGCCTTCTCGACGGCGTTCGGCGTGCCGATGTCGAGAAAGTCGGCCCGTGACCACACGCCGGCGGGCGCCGCTTGGGCGATCCGGTCATGAATGCGGTCGAGCGTGTCCGATGTCGGGTCTGGCATATTTCCGTTCCTGACCGAAGATTATATACAAAAATTGGTCAGTAGCAAATTGGTAGCTCGTACTGACCAAAATTTGTATTCACACTTTGGTCACCATTCCTATCAAGGGCGGATACTGAAAATCTGACTGAATCCGAACCTCAGCACAGGATTCCTCGAACTTCTCGGCAGGCAGGCCTTACGAAGCTGGCGCGGGCGGCTGCGTTCGCACACAGTAGCGCCATAGCCGACGCCAAGCCATGTTCACGCTCCGTACTCAAAAAGTCGCATAATTGGCAGTGTGGAATTCGGTGTGATGTCCGGAATTATTTGGCATTTCATGGGTTTATGAGTGTGGGTCGCGGGTGGGTGGCCGATGCATTGCCCGACCCATTATACTCCCTTACACAACTCGCTCCCGCATATGCAGGGCGGCCTGTTCCAGGGTCCAGTTTCTGACGATCTTGACGACGTTGCCTTTGGAGAGCTGGCTTTCCGAAAGGTAGTATGTCCACGGGCTGGCGGCGCGCACCGGGAAGGGCTCGATCAAGAGACCGCGAGCTATGTAGGTTCTGGCGAGCGAATATTGCGTAGCGACGCAGCCCGCGCCCATCGCCGCGAGTTCCAGCGCGATGTTGGAGGCATTCGTGGTGATGCCTTTCTCATAGTCGGAAATGTCGATCTGCAGCGCGTCGCCCATGCACTGCCAGTATTCCTGGCGTCCATGCACGAAGATCCAGTCGACGCCGAGTATATCGCTCGGCGCCTTCAGCGCCTTGGGGCCGGACAGCAGGCTTGGCGCGCAAAGGATGGCAAGCTGGTCGCTCCACAGTTGCACGGCGCCCGGCGGCAAGTCGTCGAAGCGGCGGGTCGAGATGGTGATGTCGGCGATCTGCTCGCTGAGGTCCTCCCAGATCGTGCCGTGCAGAACGACCTCGATCTCGGGATGGACCTGGCGGAACGCGCCCATACATCCGGCCAGCCAGTTTTCGGCAAGGCTCATCGGGCAGGAGATGACGACAGTCCGGTTGCGTGACGAGGCGACGATCGCCTCCGTGGCGTGGTCGATCTGGTCGAGCGCCTGGCGCAGGGTGGGCAGGAAGGCTTCGCCCATCTCCGTCAGTTTCAGGCTGCGCGGATAGCGCACGAAGAGCTGGCGGCCGAGATAATGCTCCAGCCCCCGGACATGGTTGCTGACGGCTGCCTGTGTGTAGCCAAGCTCGCTGGCGGCGAGGGTGAAGCTCAGGTGTCGCGCCGAGCATTCGAACGAGCGGATGTAGTTCAATGGCGGAGGTGGCTTCATGGCATCGCTCCTGATCGAGCCGAAAACTAGACCGTCGCGAACGGGTTTCGCAATCGCTTGCCCTCGTTTTTTTTGTACCATGGCGCCAAACTAATCACGTGATCGGCCCGCGAGACCAAATTATTCGTAGTTATCTGGAAGCGCGCGGTTGGCGAGAGGTGGGCATCATGGACCTGCGGTTGGAACGGGGCGAGCCTGCTTGCACCGTGTTCGGGCGTGTCGCGGAGTTCGTGCTGCGCTCCCCGGAGAATTTCTTTCCAGCCGATGTCCTGAAGGCGGCCTCACTCCAGTTCCTCGATACGATGGGCATCGCCATAGCTGCCGGGCCGATGCAGGCCGGCCGCATTGCGCGGGATGCCGCCGTTTTGCTCTACGGTTGCGGAACGGACCGGCACGCCGCAAGGATGATCTTCGATGGCAGGCGGGTCAGCATCGCGGGTGCTGCCTTCGCCGCCGCGACCCAGACCGACAATCTCGACGGCCATGATGGCTATCCGCCAACCAAGGGCCATATCGGGGTTGCGGTCATCCCAGCACTGCTTGCGCTGGCAGAGGAGAAGCCAGATTTGAGCGGGATCGAAGCGCTCGCCGCGATCGTGGTCGGCTACGAAGTCGCGGGCCGCGCCGGCATCGCGTTGCACGCGACTGTTTCGGATTATCACACCTCGGGCGCCTGGAATTCCCTTGGCGTCGCTGCTGTCGCGGCCCGCCTGCTGCGGCTGAACGACACCCAGTTGCGCGACGCCTTCGGCATTGCCGAATATCATGGGCCGCGCAGCCAGATGATGCGTGAGATCGCGACGCCGACCATGCTGCACGACGGCTCCGGCATGGGCGCACAGGTCGGCCTGTCGGCCGCGGTACTCGCGCAAGCCGGATTCTCCGGCGCTCCGGCCATCACTGTCGAGGCGCCGGAAGTGGCCCGATATTGGGCCGATCTCGGCGATTTCTGGCAGATGCCGCTACAATACGTCAAACCCTATCCCATCTGCCGCTGGGCTCACGCCGCGATCGACGCGACCCGGGCGCTATGCCTGCAGCATGGCCTGCGGCCGCAGGATATAGGCAGGGTCAACGTCAACAGCTTCCACTACGCGGCGACGTTGTTCGACGGCATGCCCGACACAACTTCCAAGGCGCAATACAGCTTGGCCTTCGCCGTGGCCACGATGATCCTGTACGGTCGGATAGCGGTGGAGCATATTTCGGGCCAGGGGCTGCGCGACGGCGCGGTTGGGGAGATGCTGGGGCGCGTCGAGGTCAGCGAATCGGCGAGGCACAGCGCTCGTTTCCCGGAAGGGCGCTGGGCTGACGTGCAGATCGAGACGACAGACGGACGCTTGCTGGATTCCGGTGACGTCCACGCACGCGGCGGTCCTGAAGCGCCCATCAGCGAGGCTGATATCGTCGCCAAATACATGGAGTTCTCGGCGCCGGTTCTGGGCGAAGCCAGGGCGGCCGCGATCCGCGATGCTATACTCGGCCTGACCGGCACGGAAAGCCGGTTCTCGGACCTGTCGGCGCTCATCTACGAACCTCCAGGCGGTCTGGGTGGCCATGCCGCTTAGGCTCCTCAAATACGGGTTCAGCCGCGATTATCCGGTGACCGGCGACATTCCCCGGACGCCCGAGCTCAAGCCGTCCTATGACGTGGTGATCGTCGGCGGCGGCGGGCATGGCCTGGCGTGCGCGCACTATTTGTCGAAATATCATGGCATCACCGACATCGCGGTGCTCGAGAAGGGCTATCTGGCTGGCGGAAACACGGCGCGCAACACCACGACGATCCGCTCCAACTACATCACCCAGGAAGGCATCGCCTTTTACAAGGAAGGCGTTTCGCTGTTCGAGACGATGTCGCAGGAGCTCGACTTCAACGTCATGTTCTCGCAGCGCGGCCAGCTCACGCTTGCCCATACGGAGGCCACGCTGCGCGCCTTCGATCTGCGCGCCGAGATGGGCAAGCACATGGGAACCCGCACCGAAGTCATCGACGCAAAGGAAGTCGAAAAGCTGGTGCCGGAACTGAATATGGATCGCGGCAACGCGCTCGAGATTCTTGGCGGCCTGTGGCACGCCGACGGCGGAACAGCGCGCCACGACGCGGTCGCCTGGGGCTACGCGGCGCAGGCCTCGCGCCGCGGTGTGGAGATTCACCAGCGCACCGAGGTCCAGGGCTTTGAGGTCGAGAGTGGCAATGTCCGGGCGGTGATGACAAACCGCGGGCGCCTCGCATGCGGCGCGGTGCTCATCGCCGCTGGCGGCATGAACTACGACGTCGCGATGATGGCTGGGGTGGAGCTGCCGATCCGCTGCTATCCTTTGCAGGCGATGGTGACGCAGCCGCTGAAGCCGTGGCTGCACACGCTGGTCTCGTCGGTATCGCTGCACACCTATCTTGTGCAGTCCTCGCGCGGCGAGGTCGTCATCGGCGGTGGTTCGGATCCGTACCAGCTCTATTCGACTCGCTCGACGCTGGGCATGAAGGAACATCTGGCCGAGGGCGCCGTGCATCTTTTCCCCTTCCTGCAAGGGGTTCGGCTGTTGCGGCAGTGGGCGGGCATCACCGACATGACGCCGGATTACAGCCCGATCATGGGCGCCAGCCCGCTTGCCAATCTCTGGCTCGACTGCGGATGGGGCACCTGGGGCTTCAAGGCAACGGCCGTGGCCGGAAAACGCATGGCCGAGACCATCGCCAAGGGCCGGGCGCCAGACCTGCTCAAGCCCTTCGCGCTGGAGCGCTTCGAGACCTTCCGGCTGCTCAATGAAATGGGCGCGACGGCGGCGAGCCATTGACCATGAAGCAGCTTGATTGCCCCATGAACGGCCTGCGCAACATCGACGAATTCCGGTCTTTCGGTCCGGTGCGCCAGACGCTCGATGCCGATGCGACCGCCGACGCCGACTGGGCGAAACATCTGTTTCGCGCGGACAATCGCAAGGGCGTCGTGACCGAGTGGTGGCGGCACGTGCCGAGCAATTTCTTTTTCCTGGCGGAGCGCGACGTCGTCACCAACGAGATCATCCGGACCTACGCGCCGGGCGAGGGCAATCAGGCATGACCCGGCTTGCGGCACCCTATGGCTCGCGCATTGATCGCACGCAGCCGATGCGCTTTACCTTCGAGGGCAAGTCCTATGAGGGCTTTGCCGGCGATTGCATTGCAAGCGCGCTCGCCGCTTCGGACCAGTGGGTGCTTTCCCGCTCATTTAAGTACCATCGACCGCGCGGCATCATGACCATGGCCGGCGCGGAAGCGAACACTTTGGTGCAGCTTCCGTCGGAGGCGAATGTCCCCGCCGACCTGACGCCGATTTGGGAAGGCATGACGGTGACGGCGCAGAACGTCAACGGCTCGCTGCGAAATGACCGCGACGCCATCATGGATCGGCTTGGGCGGTTCATGCCGGTTGGCTTCTACTATCGCACCTTCATGGGGCCGAGGCAGGATAGCTGGCTTCGCTTCTGGGAGCCGATGATCCGGCGCAAGGCCGGGCTCGGGATCGTCGATACTCGCGCCCCGCATTTAAGCTTCGATAAGGTCGATCTTCACTGCGACCTGCTGGTCGTTGGGGCCGGACCGGCAGGCCTGGCGGCGGCGATCGCCGCCGCGCAAACCGGCGCCGACGTTGTCCAGTGCGACGAGAACCCGGAAATCGGCGGTTCACTGACCTATCGCCGCTGCGATCCGGGCGTGCTCGCCAGCCTGAGGGCTGCCGCGGCGGGATTGGCCAATCTGCGCGTCATGACCGCCACCGTCTGCAACGGCTGGTACGAGGACAACTGGCTGCCGCTGATCCAAGGCAACCGGCTCTACCGCACCAGGGCTCACGAGGTGATCCTGGCAACAGGTGCCATCGAGCAGCCGGCGGTGTTCCGCAACAACGACCTGCCGGGGATCATGACCGTCGGCGCCGTGCAGAGGCTGATGCAGCACTATGCGGTGAAACCCGGCCGCCGCGCCGTCGTGCTGGCAGGCAATGACGACGGCTATGATGCCGCGTTCGACTTGATCGAGGCAGGCGTCGAACTCGCGGCCGTCGTCGATCCGAGACAGGGAGCAGGCAGCAGCGCTGGCGAGCTTCGGGCCAGGGGCGCGGAAATCATCACGGGCGCCCAGATCGATGAAGCGGCCGGAACCCGCGGCAACAAGCATGTCAGACGGGTCCGCGTCGGAAGCCGCTGGATGGACTGCGACCTCGTCGTGATGGCCGCCGGCTCGGCGCCGGCGTGGCAGGTGCCCTGTCATGCGGGCGCCAAGGTCGGCTACGACGAAGCGACCGCGCGCATGACGCTGACGCTGCCGGACGGCGCCGTCCACCTGGCTGGCGCCGTTGCCGGCAGGACGGGACTATCGTCGGCCATGGCGGATGGCCGTCGCGCAGCGCACGAGGCGCTTCATGGGCTGGGACACTCCGATCTGCCCAATGCCTCAAGTGAATTCGAACCTGAAGCCGTGGCCTGGGCGCAGAAGCTGACTGGCCACGAGAAAGGGCGCGACTTCGTCGATTTCGACGAGGATTTGCAGGTCAAGGATCTGCAGAACGCGATAAAGGAAGGCTATCGCGAACTCGAGCTCGTGAAGCGCTTTTCCACCGTCGGCATGGGGCCGAGCCAGGGCAGGCATTCGGCCCTTGCCACGGCGCGGATCGTTGCCGACGCCACCGATCGCAAGGTCGGCCAGGTCGGCGTGACCACGGCGCGGCCGCCGACGGGTCCGGAAAAGCTCGGCGTGCTCGCAGGTCATCATGAGCCGCTGGAGCGTCGCACCGCGCTGCATGCCCGGCATCTTGCGCTCGAAGCCCGCATGAAGCCGATCGGCAACTGGTGGCGACCCTATTATTACGGGCCGGAAAGCCGGAGCGAACGCCTGATCCACGAAGAGGTCGCGGCCGTTCGCGACGGCGTCGGCATGCTCGACGTCTCGACGCTGGGCAAGCTGGAGATCCGTGGTCCGGACGCCGGCGCCTTCCTCGATCGCATGTACACCATGGCCCATGCCAATCAGCCGGTCGGCCGCGTCCGCTACTGCCTGATGCTGAACGAGATGGGCACGGTCATCGACGACGGCGTCGCCTATCGCTTCGCGGAGGACCAGTTCTACGTGACGGCGACGACCGGCGCGGTCGCTCGGGTGCAGGCCGACATGTTGTTCTGGAACGCGCAGTGGCGACTGAAGGTCGACGTGCTCAACGTCACGGCCGGGTTTTCCGGCATCAACGTCACAGGCCCCAAGGCGCGGGACGTGTTGCAGGCGCTCGAGGGAGACATCGATTTTGCGCGCGACGCCTTTCCCTATCTACATGGCCGTCAGGGTCGCCTGGCGGGCGTTCCGGTGCACATCATGCGCATCGGCTTCACCGGAGAAGTCAGTTTCGAGCTGCATTGCCCGTCGAGCTACGCCGTCGCGCTATGGGATGCGCTGGTCGCGGCGGGCAAACCCTATAGTTTGCGCCCATACGGGCTGGAGGCCTCGCGCATCATGCGGCTGGAGAAGGGACATATCCTGATCGGCCAGGACACGGATGCGCTGACCACGCCCGATGAGCTCGGATTCGGCTGGGCGGTTTCGAAGAAGAAGCCGTTCTTCGTCGGCAAGCGATCGATCGAGATGCGCGCCAATCTCGGAGAATCGCGCCGGCTGGTCGGCCTTTCCTTTGAAGGATTGCGCAATGTGCCGGGCGAATCCTGCCTCGTGCTGCGCGGCGGCAACTTGGTGGGGCAGGTCACCTCGCTCGGTTTCTCGCCGACGCTCGGCCATCACATCGCGCTGGCTTATGTCCATATCGACGATGCGGCACCCGGCAGCAGGATTACGGTGAAATGCCGCGACGGTGAGCTGGTCGAGGCACCGGTGGTTGGGCATGCCTTCTTCGATCCGCAGAACGTTCGGCAGGAGCTGTAGCGATGACCGTTCCCGGATCGCGCACATTTCCCTTGTCGCCGGACGGCTCGGCAGCGGAATCCGCCTTGCCGAAGGGCCGGCTGACATTGAGCGATCTGACGGCCCGGCCGCGTTTCGGCATCAAGGGGCCTGGCAGCGCCGGCTGGCTGGCAGCGCAGGGCCTGGCTCTACCGCCCGTCAATGGCGTTGCCACGCTGGGCGGCATCCGGCTGCTGCGTCTGGGGGCCGAGGATTTTCTGGCGGTTGACGATGGTGTCGGCAACGCAGTCGCAAAATTGACCGACGCCTGGCAGGCCGCCGATGGCGCGCGCGGCTACTGGTCCTGGCGGGAGGAGGGCTGGAGCTGGATGCGGCTCTCGGGGCCGCTGACGGAACCTGTGATGGCGCGGCTTTGCGCGCTGGATTTGCGGCCCGACCGTTTCGCCGCCGACGCGATCGCGCAGACGCGGGTCGCGCATGTCGAGGCTGTGCTGGTGCGGGGCGAGGGGGGCTTTGACATCTTCTTCGACATCGCATCGACAGCGTATTTCATCAGGACAGTTGCCACGGTGGCGAAGCTAGCCGCCGACGATACGATGACCAGGGGGATCCACTGATGAACAGCGTACAAGGCGTCATTGCACCGATCCTGACGCCCTTCGAAAAAGACGGCGGCATCGCCCGCGATCTGTGGATAAGCCATGCGAAATGGGTGCTCGCCCAAGGGGCGCATTATCTCTCGCCTTTCGGCACGACCGGCGAGGCGCTGTCGCTCTCGCCGGTCGAGCGCATGGAGGCGCTGGAGTGGCTGGCCGAGGCTGGTATCCCCGCGGAAAAGATGATGCCAGGAACCGGTCTGACCGCGCTGCCCGAGACGGTCGAGCTTAGCAGACATGCGCTGGACGTAGGCTGCGCCGGCGTCATGGTGCTGCCTTCGTTCTTCTACACGGCGGCAGGCGACAATGGACAGGCGCGCTACTATTCGGAACTGATCGACAGGGTTGCCGACCCGAAGCTGAAGCTGATCCTCTATCACATCCCGCAGAACTCCGGCGTGCCGGTCTCGCCGGCACTGGCCGCCCGGCTCAACGCAGCCTTTCCAGACACGGTCGTGGCCTACAAGGACAGCGGCGGAAACTGGGACAACACTGCCGCGATCATCGCCGCGGTCCCGAACATCTCGGTTTTTCCAAGCTCCGAAGTCCAGCTCACCCAGGGGCTGGATGCCGGCGCGGCGGGCTGCATATCAGCCTCGGTCAATCTCAACGCGAAGGCGATCCGAGCGCTCTACGACAATGCGCGCGCGGGGCGAGACGTCACGGCCGCCAACATCGCCATCGAGGCGTTTCGCAAGGCGGTTCAGGATGCTGGTCTGATCCAGGGCATGAAGGCGGCTCTCGCCGTTCGTTCCGGCGATCATCGCTGGCTCAACCTGCGCGCGCCGCATGAGAACGCAACCGTGCAGGAGGGCAAGGCCCTGCTGGATGTGCTGGGGCCTCTTGCCGATCACATTCCCGGCCCGAGGCGAGGCTGAGATGTCGGCGCGCCCGACCGTCATCGTCAGTGCCGATTCGCTGGACGGGCCGCTGGCCGTGCTGGCCGAGACGCATCCCGACATCACGGTGCGTGGCTGCGAAAGTTACGAGGCGCTTCCGGCCCTGATTTCGGAAACCGGCGCCGAAGTGATCTTCAGCATCAGGTTTGGCCAGCGCTCACTCTATCCACGCAAGGCGGTGGTCGAGAACCCGACGGTGCGCTGGGTTTCTGTTGGCGGTTCCGGCACTGATCACCTGCGGCCGTGGGATCCCGCGCGGGTGACGGTCACCAATTCGGCAGGCGTTGCCGCCGACATGATGGCGGAATACGTCTTTGGCGCGATGCTGTCGTTTTCGCTTGGCCTGCGTGGCTTCGCACGCGAACAGGCGGCCGGCAACTGGATCGGCGGCAAGGTCGAGCCGATCCAGGGCAAGACGCTGCTGCTCCTCGGTCTCGGCAAGACGGGGCAGGCGGTTGCCGCCCGTGCCAAGGCGTTCGGCATGACAACGCTGGGGGTGCGAGCGAATCCGAAGCCGACTGAGAATATCGATGAAGTGCACGCCATAGCGGATCTGCCCAGACTTTGGGGCCGTGCCGATTTCATCCTGTGTGCCGTGCCCCTGCTCGACAGCACCCGCGGCCTTGTCGGCGAGGAAGCCTTCGCGGCGATGAAACCTTCGGTCGTGCTGATCGACGTGTCCCGTGGCTTCGTCGTCGACGAGGCGGCGCTTCTCGCGGTGCTCGATGCCGGACGGATCAAGGGCGCGGCGCTCGATGTCTTTGCGACAGAGCCGCTGCCGCAATCGCACCCGCTATGGGGCTACGACAACGTGATCGTCACGCCGCATTGCTCTTCGGTCTATGACGGCTGGGATGTGAAGTCGGTGCGCATGTTCGCCGACAATCTGGCCCGCTACCGGCGTGGCGAGCCGCTGAACAATGTCGTCGATCCCAAACGCGGTTACTAGGAGGACAGGCCGATGACAGCGCATGACAGGCGAAGCGGTGGACGGCGCACCAGAGCAGCGGGGCGCAGCGGCGGCGGGATCGCGCAACTGCCCTGGCAGAGCGTGACGAACCCTTACGCGCCGATGCGGATGCTGGACGAGGAGCAGATGGACAAGCTGCATCGCACCTCGATGCGGATACTTTCCGAGCTCGGCATCCGGGTGGCGGGCGAGAAGGTGATGAGCATCTTCGAAGCCGCGGGAGCCATAGTCGACCGAGAGGAAAGCACGATCCGCATCGACGAGAGCATCGTGACCGAAGCGCTGAAGAGCGCGCCGTCGAGCTTCACGATCACATCGCGCAATCCGGAGAAGAGGATCAGGCTCGGTGGCAATTCGCTGGCGTTCGGCCTCGTTGCCGGCCCGCCCAACGTGCACGATCGCATCAACGGCCGGCGGCAAGGCAATCTCGCGGATTACGAGAATTTCATCCGCCTCGCGCACCACTTCAATGCCATCCACATCATCGGCAACCAGGTCGTGGCGCCGATGGAATTGCCGGCAAACTCCCGGCATCTCGACACCTACCGCGCAAACCTGACGCTTTCCGATTTGGGCTTCCACGCCTCCGCGATAGGACGTGGCCGCGCCATGGACAGCATCAACATGATGGCGATCACGCGCGGCATTCCGGTTGAGGAGATGAGGTCTTCGCCGGGCGTCACAACCATCATCTCCGTGAATTCGCCGCGCCTGTTCGACGAGGCGATGGCGGAGGGGCTGATCGCCATGGCAGAGCACGGCCAGCCGGTGACAATCACGCCGTTCACGCTGATGGGCGCGATGACCCCGGTCACGCTGGCCGCCGCCCTGGCGCAGCAGAATGCCGAAGCGCTCTTCGGCGTGACGCTGACGCAACTGATCAATCCCGGCACGCCGGTGATGTACGGCGCCTTCACCTCGAACGTCGACATGCGCTCCGGCGCGCCTGCCTTCGGCACGCCCGAAAATGCCAAAGCCAACGTCGTCGCTGGCCAGTTGGCCCGCCGCTACAATCTGCCGTACCGCACCTCAAATGCGAATGCGTCGAACGTCGTCGACCTGCAGGCCGCCTACGAAACCGAGATGGCGACCTGGGGCGCGGTGCTCGGCGGCGCGAACCTGATCTATCACGCCGCCGGCTGGCTCGAGGGCGGGCTGACGGCCTCCTACGAGAAGCTGATCCTCGATGTCGAGATCCTGCAGAACATGATGGAGTTCCTGCGGCCGATGCCCTTCGAGGAGGACGACCTTGGCTTCGAGGCGATCAAGTCGGTGCCGACCGGAGGCCATTTCTTCGGCTCCGAGCACACCATGGCGCGCTACAAGACCGCTTTCTACCGACCGATGCTGTCGAACTGGCAGAACTACGGCGCCTGGCAGGAAGCCGGTGGCCATGACGCACTGGAACGGGCGACCCAGCTCTGGCAGCAGGCGCTGGCCGAATATGAAGAGCCCGTCCTGGACCCCGCGGTCCGTGAGGAACTGGATGACTACGTGGCGCGCCGGAGACTTGAGATCGGCGACCAGGAGCCCTGATCGACTTCAAACAGAAGGAGTGGACTGGCATGACCAAACTGCATCTGCTCGGTACCGCGATCGCTCTTGCCCTGACGGCGTCTGCGCAAGCCGCCGACGTCAAGGTCATCAACGACGACGCCTGGTTCGCGGAAGGCCCGATCTGGTACCAGGACAAGCTGTTCTACGTCGAATACGGGCGCAACACCGTCGATGTGTGGGATGGCAAGAAGAACGAAATCTTCTGGAAAATGGACGGCTGCGGGCCCTCGGCGGTCCTGCCGACCGCCAAGGGCGAGTTCGTCGTAACCTGCTACGACAGCAACTCGATCGGCCGCATTTCGGCCGATGGCAAGACCCTCGATGCCTACGACAAGGACAAGGACGGCAAGCCGTTCAGCGGCCCCAACGACTTCGCGCCGGACAAGGATGGCGGAATCTATTTCACCGGCTCGGGCAAGGGCGGCGCTGCGATCGACGCATCGGCCTACTACATCGGCAAGGACGGCAGCGTGGCGAAAGTCGCCGACGACCTGCACAACGCCAACGGCCTGGTCATGTCGAACGACGGCAAGATCCTCTATCTGGTCGAAACGGAAGACAACCGCATCATCGAATTCGATGTCGCCGCCGACCATAGCCTGAGCAACAGGCGCGTCTTCCTGCGGCTGGACGACCTGTTCCCGGACCAGCCGCATATCTGGCCGGACGGCATCAAGATGGACAACGCCGGCGAGATGTATATCGGCCAGAGCCCGCGCTCGCTCGACGCACCCGGCAAGATCATCGTCGTCGATAAGGACGCCAAGCTTCTTCGCACGCTGTCGGTGCCGTCCCCGTCGATGCCGAACTTCGCATTCGGGCCGGACGAGAAGGAACTCTACGTCATGGCCTTGGACCAGATCGACGCTGCGCCATGGCACGGCAAGGTCTACGAGATACCGAACAAGTAGCCGTTATCGAGCACGACTTATCGGTTCGCGATATGCAGGCTGGATGGCCGGTCAACCCGCCATCCAGCCGCCGTCGACCATCAGATTGACGCCGGTCATGTAAGTGGACAGGTCGCTAGCGAGGAACAGGGCTGCGCCGGCGACGTCGTTCGGCTGGCCGAGCCGCGGCCATGGCGTGCGGCGGCGCGAATAGTCGAGGGCGTCGGGATCGTTGGCGACGCCCGGCTTGCCGGTGATGATCTTGCCGGGCGCCACGGCGTTGCAGACGATCAGGTCTTCGGCGTGGTCGAGAGCGATCTGGCGCGTCATCTGGACGATGGCCCCCTTGCTCACCGAATAGGGGAAGTCGCCGGGGCAAGCCACCATGCCGTGCTGCGAGGATATGTTGACGATGCGGCCGCGCACGCCGTTCACCGGCTCCTGCCTGAGCATCTGCAATACCGCGTGCTTCGAACAGTAGAAGAAGCCGGTGACGTTGACCGCCATGACCTTCGCCCACTGTTCTAGCGTGGTCTGGGTCAAAGTCGTCGAGGTGTAGATGGCTGCATTGTTGACCAGCACGTCGAGCCGACCGAAATGGCCGATTGCCTGCTGCGTCATATCTTCGACCGCGCCGTTGTCCGAAATGTCGACGGACAGGAAGATCGCCTCGCCGCTTGCCGATTGGATGGCCTGAGCGGTCGGCTCTCCGCCTTCGATAGGCTCTTCGCGCACATCGGCCACGACGACCCGCGCGCCTTCCTGCGCATAGCGCCGCGCGATGGCCCGGCCGATGCCGGAGCTCCCGCCGGTGACGATTGCTACCTTGCCTTCCATAATACCCATGTCGCTGCCTTAGCCTTCCCGCCGCGCCACTTGGCCTTGCCCCGGCCGGGTCAAAATGCCGTGGCGGACGATTTCCACGCCTCGAAGAAATACCTGCCGCAAAGTTGCCGACACGCTCCAGCCGTCGAACGGTGTATAATTCGCTTTGGATTTCTGGTCCGCGTTGCGCACGGTGAAAGTCCGCTTGGGGTCGAGAAGCAGGATATCGGCGTCGAACCCGACGGCGAGCCGGCCTTTGCGCTTGCCCAGCCCGAAACGGTCGGCGGGGTTGGCCGCGCACATCCGCACGATATCGGAGATGCCGATCAGGCCTTCGTCTGCCAGCTTCAGCATCACGGGCAGCAGCGTCTGCAAACCTGGCATGCCACCTGGAATATCGGCGAATGCGGGATAGGCGGCGGCCTTTTCCCGTGGGCTGTGCGGCGCATGGTCTGTGCCGATGACATCGATCATGCCAGAGGCAACGGCCTCGCGCAGGCGTCGGACATCTTCCGACGATCGCAACGGTGGCGAGCCCTTCAGCGCGGCTCCCTGGGTCTCATAGTCGTGCGCCGTGAAAAACAGGCTTTGTGGCGTTGTCTCGACGCTGGCATCGGCCAGATCCCGCAGGCGGTGCCACGTCTCGACGCCGAGCGCCGAATTGATCTGACGCACATGGATACGGGCGCCGGTCTCGGTCGCTGCCAGCACGGCGCGGGCAATGCCGTTGGCCTCCGCCGCCGGTGGCCTGCTCTTCAGGAACGCCGCTATGTGGCCGTCATGGTCACGTGCCATGCTGCCTTCGAGCAGCGATTGGTCGCCGGGCGACACCCCGATTGTCGTGCCGAAAGGCACCATCACCTTCAGGGCTTGCAGCACCGCATCCGTCGTCTGGAACAGAAAATCCTTTGGGACGTCGGCGGTGAAAAGCTCGAACGAGACCGGCGCCATTTCGGCCACGGCGGCGATCAGGCCAAAATCCTTGGTAAGCACGGCCTGGAAACCCACATCGACATTCAGTTTTCCGGTCGTCAGCGCCATCTTGTCGGCGAGTTGATCCGCCGTCGCCGTCCAGGGCTCGTCTGTCGGCATGTCGAGCACGGTCGTCACCCCGCCGAGTGCGGCCGCATGCGTGCCGGATGAAAAGTCCTCCTTGTGGGTCAGTCCCGGTTCCCTGAGATGCGCATGCGCATCGATCAGCCCAGGCAACAGGAAACAGCCGGCGGCGTCGATCAGGGTGCGCGCCTCGGCGGATTCTCCGGGCTGGACCAGGGCGGCGATCCTGCCGCCATGGATCGCGACGTTGCGGGGCGCTTCTCCATCGGCATTGATGATCGTGGCGCCTGTGATGAGCGTATCAAACATGACGTCTCCGCGCTGCTAGCGGCCCTGTCTGCGGGTAAAACTGTCCTGATTGTCAATCCAGTAGCGGGCGATGTCGGCCCGGCGCATGAAGATAACGCCAGGCGTTTTCTGTATATGCTCGATGACCGCCCGCAGGCCCGCAGCCCGGTTCGGCTGACCCATCCAGCGCGCGTGCACGCAGATGTTCAGCATGCGCCCGCCGGTCTCGTCGGCTTCCCAAAGCATGTAGTCGATCGCCGAGCGGCAATCCTCGGCGAAGTCGCGCGGGTTGCTGTAGCCCGGCGCGATGAGGAAGCGGCTGTCGTTGAGCGTCTTGGAATAGGGCACGACCAGGATGCGCTGGCCGCCATGGTCGACGAAATAGGGCAATTCGTCGTTGCAGGGGTCGGAGTGATAGAGAAAGCCGCCCTCTCGCACCAGCAGGTCACGTGTGTTGACACTCGGGAACGACCGGCAATTCCAGCCCAGCGGCCGGCGGCCAAGCACCTTCTGGTAGAGCGCGATCGCCTCGTGCAACTGCCGGTCCTCTTCCTCGCGCGGCATGCCGGGATAGTCGGTCCAGCGCAGCCCATGCCCGAGCAGGTCGTGGCCGCGCGAATTCATCCATTCGGCGACGGCGCGGTTCTTCTCCAGCGCCACCGCGCAGGCCGAAACCGTGATCGGCACGTTGTAGCGGTCGAAAAGCCGGGCGAGCCGCCAGACGCCGACCCGGCTGCCATATTCGAAATGCGTCTCGGTGCCGAGGTCGCGGTGCGGAGATGTGCCGTTGTTGTTGTACTCGCCCCAATTGTCGTTGCGGCCGTCGTCCAGCCAGTTGTATTCCGAGCCTTCCTCGTAGTTCAGCACGAGGTTGATCGCGACCTTTGCGCCACCCGGCCAGATCACATAGGGTGGGTTCGCCCCATAGCCGACGAAGTCGCGCGGCTGGGCGTTTGCCGGATGTGAAGCAGCGTTCGGCGCCATGGCAATCCCTCTCAATTCGTCTCGTTGGCGGAAATCCAATCCATATAGGCGTGGAAGGCTTCCTTGCCGGGGCGCGGCCGCCACCCGGTGTCGCGCATGATCCGGGCGATATCGTAGGCCCCCCACATGCCGCCTTTCAGTGACGTGTCCTGGACGATATTGGCATCGTCGCCGGCGCTGACCTCGGCCTTCAAACCTGGAACCCGCTCGCGCGTCCACCCGATGATGTCGCCGATCGTCTGGCCGCCGCCGGAACCGATATTGTAGTGGCGATAATTGAGGCGCGGCGCGTCGATCAGCGCCAGAATGGCAGCGGCGACATCGGTGGAAGTGACGTAGTCACCGACCGGTTCAAGGCTGTTCGGCCTGATCGTCTCGCCGGCCAATGCCATGTGCGCGACGCGGTTTGGAACATGGCGGAAATTCCGGCTCTCCGTGGCGCGGTCCATCGGCCCGTACACGGACGCGAGACGCACCGAGATCGCCGACAGACCGAACAGGTCGGCGTACCGATTGGCCACCATTTCGGAGGCGAATTTGGAGATGCCGTAGAGCGTGAGCGGCGCGACATAGCCGTCCTCTGGCAGCGGCTCGCCGCTCCAGTCCGGCCCGTTGTGCCGGTAGACGGAGCCGGAACTGACATAGACGAAGCGCTTCAGGGCAGGCCGCGTGCGCGCCCAGTCCAGCATGTGCACCGTGCCCATGAGATTGACGTCGACGATGCGCGCCGGGTCCTCGGCCTCAGGCTGCCGCTTGGCTTCCGAAGCGCTGCCGCGCGAGATCGGGGTGATGGTCGCACCGTGCACGATGGCCGAGATGTTCTGCCCGTCCAGCGCGGCGGACCATGTCTTCGGGTCGAGAATATCGGCGCTGACGACGGTGAGCCTATCGCGCACCGGCGCGAAATGCTTTTCGGCGGCCGCGTCGAGATTAGACCGGTCCAGGACCACAGCCCGCGCGGTCGGGTCGCGGTCGAGCCAGGCGCGGGCGACGACGCTCATGACGAAGCCGGTGCCGCCAGTGACGAGCAGGGTCATCGGATCAACCTCCAATACCGGAAAGGGGTTCAGCGTACGGCATAGCCGCCATCCACGAGAAGGTCCGTGCCGGTGACGAATGAGGCATCGGACGAAAGCAGGAAGGCGCAGGCGGCGGCGATCTCTTCAGGTTGGGCAATGCGCCCGAGCAGATGCGCCGGCCCGAGACCCTCGTCGGCCGCCTTCAGGTCCGGCCAGCGTTGCAGCAGGCGCGCGGTCGCGACAGCGCCGGGCGACAGGCTGTTGACGCGGATGTGTTGCCCGGCATGGTCGACGGCCATGGCCTTGGCGAGATGGATGAGGCCGGCCTTGGCCGCGCAATAGGCCACCGCCTTGCCGACGGCCACGCGCGCGAATTGCGAGCCGATCAGGACGATCGAGCCGCCGCCGCCGGCCGCCATCAGGGGCACTGCGAATTTGGAGACCAGGAAGGCGCCGGTGAGGCTGACGTCCAGCTCCAGCCGCCATTTGTCGAGCGCGAGATCGGCGACCGTGCCGTCGGTCGATGGGGCGGCGGCATTGTGGACCAGACCGTCCAGCCCACCGAATGCCCGGCCTGTAGTGGCGACCGCGGATTTGACCGAATCCAGATCGGTGACGTCGCAGCCGACCGCCAAGGCGTTCGATCCGAGACTGGCGACAAGCGCCTGCGTTGCCGCCATGTCGCGATCCGCGCAGGCGACGCGAGCGTTCTCCTCGACGCATCGGCGTGCGATCGCGGCGCCGATCCCGCTTGCGGCGCCGGTGATCAGAATGACCTTGCCGGTCAGGCGGCCGGGCAGGGGGGATGCAGCGGCTGTCACGGCTCGCCTCCCGAGGGCTGCACGACCACAATCCCCACCGGGCGCTGCCGCAAGTTGATGCAAGCCGCGATTGCCACCAGAATGCCGCCGGTGCCGAGCACGAACAGCATGGCCTGCGGGGCGGTGTGCTCCATGAGCGCCGCGGACAGGCCGGGCGTCAGGATATTGCTGATTGAATAGAGCAGCAGCAACGTGCCGGAAGCGGCAACCATATGACGGCTGTGCGTTCGCGAATTGGCGAAGGCGATCGCCACCGGATACACGGTCAGCGCCGTGGCGCCATAGAGGAAGAACAGCAGGAAGAGGAATGGCAGCGGCCTGGTTCCGATCCAGGCGATCGATGCGCAGAGCGACACCGAAAGCAGGCCCTGGATGAGCAGTATCACACGCCTGTCGAACCGGTCCGAGAGCCATCCGACTGGCGTTTGCGCCAGCATCCCGGCGATGCTGACGGTCGTCACCAGGCCGACGGTCGCGCTGGCGGATAGCCCGATCTTGGCGCCATAGATCGGGGTCAGAACGAAAACGTTCATGTTGGTGACGCCGGCCTGGAAGACGCTGACCACCGTAACGGGCGCCAGCCGCAGCAACTGGATGACGCCGTAACGCTCTTCCTTCGCCGGGATGTCCGGCACGGACGGTTCATACTGCGGAGCGGGCAGGGCAGGCCATGGCTTTGAGACGAAGCGTGCAAGCACTGCCATTAATACCGTGGCCGCGCTGACCCCGAACAGATGGGGCGAGTGTGCCCCGACGATCTCCAAAAGCACCTGGCCGAGCAGCACGGCGATCGCTGTTGTCATCATGTAGACGGAAAACAGCCTGCCGCGATTGTGCTGGTCAGCATAAAGATTGATCCAGCTTTCGCACACGACGAACATGGCCGCCATGGCCAGCCCTCCGAGCAGGCGGAAGCAGAACCATGCCGGCAGCAGATCGGTGAACACGAAGCCTGATGTGCCGATCGCCGCGATCACGGTTATGATGAAAAAGGCGCGCTCGTGGCCTACCCGCGACACCAGTGGACGAGCAATGAGACAACCGACGAGGAACCCGAGCGGGTAGGCGGTGAGCACCAATTGCACGTTTCGGGGCGCGATGCCCGGCGCGCTCAAGGCCAGTGACACGGCCGTCGTCAGCATGGAGCTGCCGATGCCGGCCAGGCAGATGAGCGCCATGATCGGCAGGATGGCGCGCGATCGTTCCGCCTGACGCCAGAGACGGGCCAGCGACCATGTCCTCATTCAGGGCCACGCGCCTCGTCCATGAGGGTGAGCGCGGCCAGATCCGTCTTCGGAATATGGCAGGCGATCTCGTGCGTGGGGGACATTGTGCGGATCGGCGGCGGCTCGCTGTCGCAAATAGGACCCACCTTGCGATGGCATCGGCTGGCAAAGCGGCAGCCGGCAGGAACGTTGACGGGACTAGGCGTGTCTCCGGTCAGCGTGATCCGCCTGCGCCCGGCGCCTTCCGCTTTCATGCTGCGGATCGCCGAAATCAGTGCCTCGGTGTAGGGATGGGTGGCGCCGCCGAAGATTTCATCGACCGTGCCTTTCTCCATCACCTTGCCGAGGTACATGACCACGACCTTGTCGGCGACATGGCGCACCAGCGCCAGATCGTGGCTGATGAACAGCATCGTCGCGTGGCGGGTCCGCTGGATATCGAGCAGCAGCGTCACCACCGCCGCTTGCACCGAGACGTCCAGCGCCGATACCGGCTCGTCGGCGACGATCAGCGACGGGTCGGAAGCGAAGGCGCGGGCAATGGCGATGCGCTGTTTCTGTCCGCCCGACAACTGGCTTGGCTTACGCGCCGCGAAGTCCGGCGAAAGCCGCACCATCTCGAGCAGTTCGCGCATGCGCTGGTCGATGGCTGTCTTGCCCGTGCGAATGCCGAATTTCTTCAACGATCGGCGGATGGAGAAGCCGGCGCTGTGCGAGGGATTCAGCGTCGAATCCGGATTTTGGAACACCATCTGGATCGATTGCAGCAATTGTTTAGGCCGAGAGGCTGCTTCGATCTTTGCGATGTTTTCGCCGGCCATGCGGATTTCACCCGACGTGGCGCGGTCGAGGCCGGTGACGATGCGCGCAAGGGTCGACTTGCCGCAACCGGACTCGCCGACCAGCGCGACGATTTCGGCCTTGCCGGCCTCGAAAGATACATGCTCGTTGGCCTTCAGCGTCCTGTGGTTGCTGAGGTGGTAGAGCTTGGTGACATCCGATACGGCTATTGCGGCCTCCGGCGCCGTTCTCTCTTCGGCCAGCGTCGGCAGGTCGCGGCGACCGGGGTCGAGTTCAGGCCAGCGCACGCAGCGCACCAGATGGTGCTCTCCCGCCGGTTCGAGGATGATTCCGGGCTGGTCGCACAGGCCGGCCTTGAAACCGGCGCAGCGCGGCCCGAACAGGCAGCCGCGCGGCCGCTCCGAGGGCAGCGGGATGTGACCCGGAATGGCAGCCAGCGTGCGGCTGTGCTTGCCGTGGTCGATGTCGGGAATGCAGTCGATCAGCCCTTGCGTGTAGGGGTGCCGCGGTTGGCCGAACAGCTCGCCTGTCGGCGCTTCTTCGACCAGTTCGCCGGAATACATGATGCCGACGCGGTCGCAGCTCTCGGCGATCAGGCCGAGATTGTGCGAGATGAACAGCAGGCTGGTGCCGTAGCGCTGGCGCAGCTCCCCAATCAGGTCGATCACCGCCGATTCCACCGTGACGTCGAGGCCGGTGGTCGGCTCGTCGAGCAGCAGCAGCGAAGGCCTGCCCAGAAGCGCCATGGCGATCACGACCCGCTGCTGCTGGCCGCCGGAAAGCTGATGCGGATACCGCTTCAGCATGTCGCCGGCGTCTGGCAGGCGCACGTCCTTCAGCATGGCTGCCGCCATGTCGAGCGCGTCGGTTCGGCTGGCGTCGAGATGGAGCATCGGCACTTCGGCAAGCTGCGCGCCGATGGTCTTGACCGGATTGAGCGCGCTCATCGGATCCTGATAGACCATGGCGATGCGCCGCCCGCGCATGGAGCGCAGTCTGTGTGCCGGCGCGCCGACCAGATCCTCGCCTTCGAAGCGGATGCTGCCGCCGGCGATCAGGCCGGTGGCGCCGAGATAGCCCATGATGGCCATCGCGGTCGTGCTCTTGCCGCAGCCGGATTCGCCGACCAGCCCATAACTTTCGCCCGGTCTGACCTCGAACGACAAGCTTGGCACGGCAACGACGGTCTCCGCCTTGGCGCGAAACTCGATGCGCAGGTCTCGGACCTCGAGCAGCGGGGCGTCCGCGGCTTGCCCCTTCGGCGCTGGCGCCAATATGTCAGCAGTCGGAATCATGGCTTCCAGGCTTCCCGCAGGCCGTCGGCCAGGAGGTTGAAGCCGAGCACCAGGCTGACGATTGCAATCGACGGCAGCACCGACATCAGCGGCCAGACGTTGAGCACGGTCGTGCTTTCCTTGACCATGCCGCCCCAATCGGGGTTGGGCGGCGGCAGGCCGAGGCCGAGGAAGCCGAGGATGCCGATGGTGATGATCGTGTAGCCGATGCGCAGGCAGGCATCGACGATCAGCATGCCGCGGCAGTTGGGCAGCAGCTCGACCAGCATGATGTAGAGCGTGCTTTCGGCGCGCAGCCTAGCCGCAGCGATGTATTCCTGCTCCTTCAGGCCGAGCACCAGCCCTCGCGTTATTCGCCCGATGCCCGGGGCCGAAGCGACGGTCGAGGCGATGACGATGTTGAAGACGGACGGGCCGATATTGGCGATCAGTATGACGTAGAGGACCAGCACCGGGAAGGCGAGGATGATGTCGGACAGCCGACTGATGAGGGCATCGATCCAGCCCCCGTAATAACCGGCGATCATTCCCAGCGTGATGCCGACTATCATGGCGACGGCGACGGAGAGCGGCGCCACCACCAGCACGGTGCGTGCGCCGAAGATCAGCCGCGACAGCTCATCGCGGCCGAGGATATCGACGCCAAGCCAATGCGCGGCCGAAGGCGTCGGGTCGGCGAGCGCCATCACGTCCTGTTCGGTCGGCGAGTAGAGCGGCAGGACGGGCGCGAGGATCGCTGCCAGTACCCAGAAGCCCACCAGGAATAATCCGATCATCGCGGTCGGCGAGCGCAGCATCCGCGCCCATTTCAGGCGCGTCCTGCCCGTCGGCTTGGCAGCCGTCCCGTCCATCGCTCTCTGTTCGGCCACTGCGTTCATTTCAACCTTATGCGTGGGTCAAGCAGCATGTAACCGAGGTCACCAAGGAACTGCGTCGTGACCGCGATGGCGACGGTGATCAGCGTGGCGGCTTCGATGGTCGCGATGTCGCCGAACAGGCTGGCGTCGAGCAGCAGCCGACCGAAGCCGGGATAGGCGAAGACGAGTTCCGTCACCACCACGCCGCTGATGAGGAAGTTGATCTGCAGCAGAAGCACCGTGAAAGGCGTGATCATGGCGTTGCGCAGGGCGTGGCCCATCACCACTTGGCGCGTGCTCATGCCCTTCAGCACCGCGGTGCGGATGAAAGGTTTTTCCATCACGCCGATCATCGAGACTCGGATCATGCGCGCGACATAGCCGAAGTCGTAGATGACGAGCACCGCGACCGGCAGCACGAGTTGCGATGGAATGGACCAGCCGCCGTCGGAATCCAGCGGACTGGTGCCCGGCAGCACCGGCCACAGGATGACGAACAGGGTAACCAGGAAAACCCCGGAAGCGAATTCGGGGATCGAGGTGAAGGTGATGCATATGACCGACAATGCCCGGTCGAGCACGCCGCCTTCCTTGAGGCCCGACAGGATGCCGAAGACAATCGACAAGGGCACGATCAACAGGAAGGCCAGTCCGGCCAGGATCGCCGTATTGCCGAGCCGGTCCCAGATCACATCGTTGACGGGCAGCTTGTTGAGCGTCGAATAGCCGAAATTGCCGAAGTACTGGGCGCCTCGCGGGTCCGTGAAATTGAGCCCGGTGCTGGGGTCCTGAAGCGGGTCCGGAATGACGCCGAGCAGTATGCCCGCCCAGCGGCCGTAACGCACCAGCAGCGGATCATCCGCCTTCAGCTTCCTGGTGAGGAAATCGACCTGTTCCTGGGTCGCGAAAGGCCCGAGGGATTTGCGCGCGACGCTGCCCGGCGTGAATTCACAGACGGCAAAAACAAGAAACGAAGCCGCCACCATGGTGAGCAGCATCATCGCCAGTCGTCTCGCAACGAATCTCGCCATCGGCCGGAATGTCCGCTCCTGATGCAATCGGGGTTGAATGACCGGTCGCCTCGAAGGCGGCCGGGCAAATTGGTCAGGCGGCGACGACCGCGTAGTCCTTGGCGAAGATATACTGCGAAGGATGGAGTTCGAAACCCTGCACCTTCTTGTCCATCACGGTCGAGAAGATGCGCCAGAACGGCTGCACGATCGGCCCTTCGTCCTGCATGATCAGCTCGATCTTCTCCATCACCTTGGAACGCTCCTTCGGGTCGAGGATGCCTTCGGCCTGGGTGAGCAGCTTGTCGAACTCGGCATTGGAGAAATGCGACTCGTTCCACGCTCCATTGGTGCGGTAGGCTAGGCCGAGCGTCATGATGGCGAGCGGGCGATGCCCCCATGCCGTCAGGCTGAACGGCGCGCTGGTCCACACTTCCCAATACTGGGCGCTCGGCAGCGACTTGATGTTGGCTTTGATGCCGATGTCCTTCAACTGCTCGGCCATCGCCTGTGTCGTGTTCAGTTCCCAGATCGGATCGGGCCTTGTCACGACGTCGATCTCGAAGCCATCGCCCTGGCCGGCGTCGGCCATCAACTTCTTTGCCTTCTCGATGTCGCGCGGCCATTTCGGCAGCGCGGCGTACTCGGGATGCGACGGCGCCACGTGGTGGTCTTCCGCCGACGTGCCGGCGCCGAGCAGGACCGTCTGGATGATCTTGTCGCGATCGATCGCGTAGCGCATGGCCTGGCGCACGCGCTTGTCCTTGAATTGCTCGACGTCGGGATGCATGCGCATCACGATGGTCTGCGTGGTTTCGACCTTATGGATCGCGACGTGGGGGAAAGCCTTCATCGAATTGATCTGGACCGCGTCGGCTTCCGACAGTCCGTCAACCTGCTTGGAGGCCATTGCCGCGATGCCGGCGCCCGGATTGTCGCCGAGGTCGACGAACTCGAACGTGTCGAGATGCGGCGCGCCGCCCCAATAATCAGCTCGCGCCTTGTATTTCGCGCCCTTGCCGACCGTGTATTCGACGATCTCGAACGCTCCGGTGCCATTGGCGCTCGGACCGAAGGCGCCGTTGTCCTTCGGGTCGAGAATGAACATAGGATAGTGGAACAGGTGTTCGGCGACCGCGATCTGCGGCGACAACAGGTTGAGCCGCACCGTGCTGTCGTCGACCTTCTCGATCGCCTTGTCGGACCACAGCCGGCTCGATTTCTTGGGATTGCCCTTGTCGTCCTTTTCGCCGGTGTCGTATTCCTCGACCAGGTAGCCGGTGAACAGGCCGAGCACGGAGGACCCGACAGCCGGATCGCTGACCCGCTTCAGGTTCCAGACCACGTCGTCGGCGTTCAGCGCTCTGCCGTCGCGCCATTTCACGTCCTTGCGGATGTGCAGCGTCCAAGTCTTCAGGTCGTCGCTGACGTCCCACTTTTCGAGCAGATAGGGATGGGTGATGTTGTTGCGGTCGGTGAAGGTCAGATATTCGCAGACCTGGCGAATGATGTTCGACTTCTCGGCGAAGTCGGCCAGATGCGGGTCCTTGATCTCCATGCAGCGCATGCCGATGCGCAGGTTTCCGCCTTTCGGCAAATCCTGCGCGCGGGCCTGCGTCGACGGGTCGACGAGACCGGCCATGGCATAGGCCGCTCCGGCCGAAAGACCGAGCAGCGTCGACTTGCGCAGGAAGTCCCTGCGGCTGATCGCGCCATCGTTGAGCTGATCGACGAGTGTCGGGATATACGCGTGTGGAGCCTTATCCAAGATCTTGACCTCCGAGTTGTCACAATGCGCTGGTTGGATGGGCGTTTCGGCGCTGCCGTTCGGTCGGCAAGGAACCGAACTCGCTGGCGGACGCGCAACTCCAAGGCCCGTGGTGACAATGCGTGGTCGGCGAAAAGGCTTGCCGGAAAACCGGCCTGTCCCCATGCCGCGGATGCATGTCCATAGCGGTGACTCCCATTCGTGGCGCCGTTGATACAGCTGCTCATTTCCCCACTAGAAGCTACACCGGGCACCCCTGTCCACAAACGAAGATTAATGTGGCTATGACCTCGTTTTTTTTGGCCAAAATCATAGCCGAAACCGGGATTGGCGCCCAATGGCAGGCTTTACAGCCATTTGTCGGGCTTTCTACACTGCCGATACTCGAAAAAGTGAGGGCATGCCGGCGAGCGTAAGCCGAGCCCAGCCCTCAGTCACCATCATGCCAATTGCAAATCTGCCTGCCCTCGGACCTAGAGCCAAAAGGAACACGTGAAATGCGGACCCATGCCCAGGCTGTTGTGATCGGCGGCGGTCTGATCGGATGCTCCATCCTTTATCATCTCGCGAAACATGGCTGGACCGATGTCGTGCTATTCGAGCGCGATGAACTGACCTCGGGCTCGACTTGGCACGCGGCGGCCAACATCCACGGCCTGCACGACTCCACCAACATCAGCCGTCTGCAGCATTACACGATGGCGCTCTACAAGGAGCTGGAGAAGGAGACGGGGCAGGGCTGCGGCGTCTTCCAGCCGGGATCGCTCTACCTTGCCCAGACCGAGGCGCGGGAACATCAGCTCAGGCTGCAGGAGGCCAAGGCCCGCCGCTACAAGATGAATTTCTACCAGGTCGACCGGGCCGAGGCTGAGCGCCTGCACCCGCTGGTGGATTTCGATGGCATACGCTGCATCATGTACGAACCCGAGGGCGGCAACGTCGATCCTTCGGGCGTCACGATGGCCTATGCCGCCGGCGCGCGCCAGCGCGGCGCCGAGATCCACCGTTTTACCCCTGTGACAGGAACGGAGCAGCAGCCGGACGGCAGCTGGATCGTGCGCACCACCAAAGGCGACGTGCACGCGCAATGGGTGGTCAACGCCGCCGGCCTGTGGGGACGCGAGGTCGCCGCCATGGCCGGGCTGGAACTTCCGCTGATCCCCACCGAGCACCAGTATTTCGTGACCGAGACCATCCCGGAAATCGCCAATATGGGCAGGCGCCTGCCTTCGGTCGCCGACCGCGACGGCGAATACTACCTCCGCCAGGAGGGCCTTGGCCTGCTGATCGGCGCCTATGAGCGGGCGATGAAATTCTGGGCGGAGGACGGCACGCCGCTGGATTTCGGCCATGAGCTCTTCCCCGACGATCTGGAGCGCATCGAGGAAAACATGATGCGCGCCATCGCACGCGTGCCGGCGGTTGGCGCCGCGGGCATCAAGAAGGTCATCAACGGGCCGATGATCTGGTCGCCGGATAGCGCGGCGCTGTTCGGGCCCGTTCCGGAGTTGAGGAACTATTTCTGCTGCAACGGCCTCATCCCTGGATTCTCGCAATCCGGCGGACTCGGCAAACTCGCCGCAGAGTGGATGATCGAGGGCGAGCCGACGCTCGACATGTTCGGCTGGGATCTCGCCCGGTTCGGCCACTGGGCAAGCAAGGCCTTCGTCAAGGCGCGGGTGCAGGATCAGTACAGCCACCGTTTCAAGATCCATTTCCCGAATGAGGAGCGCGCGGCAGGGCGGCCGGTGCGGACGCGACCGGCCTATGCCATGCAGAAGGATAAGGGCGCGGTCTTCGGCCTGAATTTCGGCTGGGAGCATCCGCTGTGGTTCTCGACCGACGGCGAGCCTCGAGAAGAGACGATAGGGTTCACCAGGCAGAACTGGTGGCATCCCGTCGGCCGCGAGGCGCGCATGCTGCGCGACCACGTCGGCGTTATCGATGTTTCCAACTTCGCCAAATACGAGGTGAAGGGGCCGGGTGCCGAGGCTTGGCTGAACGCACTCTTCGCCAACAAGATCCCTGCCAAGGTCGGCAAATCCTGCCTGACGCCGCTGATCGGCAAGCGCGGCGGCATTGCCGGCGACTTCACGGTGACCAAGCTCGGCGAAGACGAATATCGCATTTTCGGCTCCGGCATGGCCGAACGCTACCATCAGCGCTTCTTCAAGATGGTGCCGTTGCCTCCAGACACCACGTTCCGCTCGCTGACCGAGGCGATGTGCGGCTTTAATGTTGCCGGACCGAAGTCGCGCGCGGTGCTGCAGCGACTTACCAATGACGATCTGACGACCGAATCCTTCCCCTTCATGGCATCGCGCCGCATCACCGTTGCACGCGTCGATGTCATCGCATTGCGCGTGTCCTTCACCGGAGACCTCGGCTGGGAACTCTACTGCGAAGAGAAGGACCAGACTGCTCTTTACAGCGCGTTGCTCGACGCCGCGCGGCAGGAAGGCGGCGGGCCGGTCGGCTCGCGCGCGCTGATGTCACTCAGGGTCGAGAAAGGCTACGGCAGTTGGGGTCGCGAATATTCACCCGAATACTGGCCGCAGGAGGTCAGGCTCGACCGGCTGGTCAAGATGGACAAGGGCGATTTCCTCAATCGGGGCGCCTATGCTGCGCTGGCGTCCAAGCCGGCGCGCGACGAGTTGATCATGATCTCGATCGAGGCGGAGGATGCCGATGCCACGGGCGGCGAGCCGATCTTCCTGCCGGACGGCACGCCGGTCGGCCAGGTCACGTCCGGCGCCTATGGCTACCATGTCGGCATGTCGCTGGCGCTTGGCTACGTGAAGGCGGGCTCCGTCAAGTCCGGCGAAGCGGTCACGGTCGCGATCCTCGGCCACCCGCATAAGGCCGTGTTGCTCGACCGGCCGCCTTTCGACCCCGATGGCAAGAGACTGCGGGCCTGATTATGAAAATCGTGGCGCGCCAAAGGGTTATCGCATGATCTAGACCTGCGGCAACTGGGAGGTAATACCGTGGAAAAAGCATCGCATCCCTATATTCCTACGCTTCTCGACCAGATGAAGGACGGCCGGATCGGCCGCCGCGACTTTCTCAGGAAGGCAACGCTGCTTGGGCTTTCGGCGACGGCCGCCTATGCCATGGCGGGGCTGCCCGAGCCTATGTCCCAGGCTCGCGCCGAGGATATGCCGAAAGGTGGAAATCTGCGGATCGGCATGCGTTGCCAGGAGATCAAGGATCCCCACACCATCGACTTCTACGAGAAGTCCAACGTCATCCGCCAAGTTTGCGAATTTCTGACCTTCACCGATCGCGATAACATCACCCGTCCTTACCTTCTGGAGAAATGGGATGTCAGCGACGACTTGAAAACCTGGACGCTGCATGTTCGCAAGGGCGTGAAATGGCACGACGGCAGGGACTTCACCGCCGACGACGTCGTATGGAACCTCAAGCGTGTCTGCGATCCCAAGGTCGGCTCTTCGATGCTGGGCCTGATGACGGGTTACCTCGTCGAACAGTACGATACCGGCGAGAAGGACCACAAGGCCAACGCAAAGATGTCGAGCCGCCTGTGGTCCGACAATGCCATCGAGAAGGTCGACGATCATACCGTCAGGCTGAATTGCAAGTCGCCCCAGGTGGCGGTGGCGGAACATTTCTTCCACTACGCGATGCCGATCATCGATCCCAACGACAATGGTGCGTTCGGCGTCGGCACGAACGGAACCGGGCCGTTCGAACTCATCGAATACAACATCGGAAAGAACGCCAAGTTCAAGGCCAGGACGGACTATTGGGGCGGAGGCCCGTACCTCGACACGTTCGCCTTCGTCGATCTTGGTGACGGCGCCGGGGCCGGCATCGCCGCCATGGCCTCGAAACAGGTCGATGGCCTGTCGACTGCGGATCGCGTCGAAATCAACTCGATGAAGAGTTTCCCGCATGTTGCCGTCTACAGCGTCCCGTCGGCCCAGACGACGGTCGCGCGCATGCACCCGGAAGGTCCGTTCGCCGACAAGCGCGTGCGCCAGGCGATGAGGCTCGCCGTGGATCGCAACAAGATCATTCAATTGGCCCTGCTCGGCGGTGGAGCGGAAGGGGAGGATCACCACGTCGCCCCGTCGCATCCGGAATATGCTCCTTTGCCCAAGATCGATCGAGACGTCGAGAAAGCGAAGAAGCTTCTGGCCGACGCCGGATTCCCGGATGGGTTCGAGCACGACATGATCACGCGCTCCGAACCGGCCTATGAGGTCGCCATGGCTCAGACGCTGGTCGAGCAGTTCAAGGACATCGGGGTGAAGATCAACATCAAGACCCTGCCGAATGCCCAATATTGGGACATATGGACCAAGGTTCCGTTCTCCATCACGGGATGGAGCCATCGGCCGCTCGGCATCATGACGCTGGGGTTGGCCTACCGCTCGAACGTGGCATGGAACGAGTCGCATTTCTCCAACGCCGAATTCGACAAACTGCTGACCCAGGCCGAGGGCATCCTCGATCCGAAGGAGCGCTCCAAGGTGATGGAGAAGATCGAGCTGATCCTGCAGGACGAAAGCCCGATCATCCAGCCTTACTGGCGCGACCAGCAGACCGTGATGGACAAGAAGGTGAAGGGCTTCGAGAAGCACCCGTCGGAGTTCATCTTCGCCAAGGATTACGCAGTCGTGAAGGCCTAGACAGCGCCGGCTCGCCGTCGACTGGAAGACGGTTCACGCCCTCCCGAAATCTGGGAGGGCAGGGACCTTGCCCCTATCGGCGTCGCATCACGCGGTGCGCCCCTCTGAATTCTCACCAAGCTGAAGGTGGAAACTCCATGAGCTACGATCTGGTTGTCAAAAACGGCACGGTGATCACCGCCAATGATACGTTTCTTGCCGATGTGGCCATAAACGGCGAACAGATCGCTGCCATTGGGCAGGGGTTGGTCGGGCAGAGGGAAATCGACGCGCGGGGTCGTTATGTGCTTCCCGGAGCCATCGATGCGCATGTGCATCTGACCGACCCGCGCTACGCCCCGCTCTATACGCCGGGTGCGGATTCGTTCGGGGTCGGCAGCAGGGCCGCTGCGATCGGCGGCGTGACGACATTCGTCGATTTCGCGTCGCCCTATTCCGGCGTCAATCTCGTCAAGGAATTGGATGTCCGGCAAAAGGAGGCCGAAGGCGAGGCGGTGATCGACTATGCGTTCAACCTCACGATACGCGACACCGACCCGTCGCGAATTGGAGAATTGCACGACATCTTCGATCGCGGGGTCACCTCCATCAAGATGTTCATGGCCTATGACGGCTACCGGCTGAACGACGCCACCATCTTCAGCGCGATGGAAGTCATCGCCGAACGCGACGGCCTCGCGGTGGTCCACGCCGAAAACGACGACATCATCAGGATGCTGAAGGCCCGTCTGGCGAAGGAAGGCAAGACCGGCACGGAGTGGTATCTGTCGGCACTTCCTTCCGCGACCGAAGGCGAGGCCGTCCATCGCGTGATAGCCTTCGCGGCGCACACCGGCGCCCGCCTGATCCTCTATCACCAGACCTGCGAGGAAGGCGTGCGCGAGATCAGGCACGCCAAAGCACGTGGTCAGAGCGTGTATGGCGAGGTCTGCGTGGCCTATCTGGTTTACACCAGCGACGACTATGAGCGAACCCTGGCCAACGGTTTCTCCATCCAGACCAGCCCGCCGATACGGGAGAAGCGCCATCAAGATGCGCTTTGGCAGGCTCTCGCGGATGGCACTCTCGACATCGTGTCCACCGACCATGGTCCGCGCAAGCGGCCCCCGGGCCAACCCGCCCATGGGATATCGGGTATCGAGGCCCGTCTGGCGCTGATTCATCATTTCGGCGTGAACGCAGGCAGGCTCAGCCGCAACAGGTGGGTCGAGGTGTGCTGCACCAACCCTGCGAAAATCTTCGGCCTCCCCAAAAAGGGTCAGCTCCTGCCCGGCTACGACGCGGATGTGGTGGTGTTCGATCCGAACAAGGAATTCACGTTCTCGGCCGAGACGCTCCATTCCGACATCGATTACAGCTCCTACGACGGCATATCGGTGCGTGGATATCCGCAAATGACGATCAGCCGCGGCGAGGTCCTCGCAGATGGCGGGTCGTTCCTGGGCAAGCCCGGGCGTGGCCGGTTCATCGAACGGGGAACAGGGAAGCGCTCCTCATAGAGGTTGCGCAAATACGCCAGGCTGTCTTCGCCGCGCCAAACGCGCGGCACGCCGCAGCGCGGCGCTTGCCAGAACTAGGCTGTATCGACATTCAGTGCATCCATAGCATGGCTGCGGCGAGGTGGATGAAAGCAAGGAAGTGCAGGACGCGACGATCGAAGCGCGTTGCGAAGCGTCTGAAGTGCTTGAGCTTGTTGAAGCAGCGTTCGATGCGGTTGCGGGTTTTGTAGAGGACGGCGTCGTGCGGGATCTGCACTTTGCGGGATCGCTTGGAGGGAATGATGGCGCGCATGCCGGCGTCGGCGATGATCTGGCGCAAGCCGTTGCTGTCGTAGGCTTTGTCGGCGACTACGGCAGTCCCCTGGATGCCTTCCAGAAGCATCGGGGCAGTGACGATGTCGTGCACCTGCCCGCCGGTGAGCATGAAGCGCAGCGGCCGGCCGAATGCATCGGCAAGCATGTGGATCTTGGTGGTCAGTCCTCCCTGGGAACGCCCCAGAGCCTGGTTCTCGTCCCCCCTTTTCCGCTCGCTGCCTGCTGGTGGGCACGAACCAGGGTGGTGTCGAGCATGAGATATTCGTTGTTGGGATCATCGACGAGGGCTTTGAAGACGCGCTCCCACACACCTTTCTTGGCCCAGCGAGAAGCGGGTGTGGACGCTCTTCCATTTGCCGTATCGCGCCGGCAGGTCGTGCCAGTGGGCGCCGGAGCGCAGCACCCACAGAACGCCGTCGACGAATAGGCGATTGTCGGCGGCGGTGCGGCCCGGATCGCCTGCTTTACCCGGCAACAGCGAGGCAATGTGCTCCCACTGCGCGTTCGTCAGTTCGTATCGCTTGGCCATTCATCGCGCTCCGAATCACAGACTTCGGAACGCCATGAATCAGCACAATGCCGCGTTGAGAATCCTGAATGTAGATTGGACCTAGTCGCTAAGCCTGGGTCTGGGGCGGCCGCCATCCGACAAGGCGACGACAACCACGATCTCGTCCGCCCGTGGCGCGCTGCGCACCGCCACCGTCATTGTGTCGATGTGGTCGAATGACCAGGCTTCGTCCTTGTGGCCGAGCGGCACGTCGATCGAACTTCCCGCCGTGGCGACCTTCTGTGTCGACGAGATCAGCGCCTTGCCGCCGCCAATGAACGCCCGGATAGGCTTGCCCATGCGCGGATGGAGGATCGCTGCGGCATGTTCGATGTCTCCGCCAGGACCGACAATAGCGGCCTTGCCATAGGAGACGACGGGTTTCGAAAGAAGCATCGCCGCCTCGCGCACGAGCAGGTCTCCGAGTTCGGCGCCATAGGAGACAAGCTCCAAAAGGTCTTCGGCAGCCTTGCCTGCCAGCGGGTTCTGGACAACGGCGCAGGCGGCGGCGCGCGTGACCGCGGAGATGCTCAGCATCATCGCCGGCGGAAGCCACTTGTCCTCGCTGGACAGCCCGAAACCGTTCAACGAGCTGCTGCTGAAGTTCCGGGGCGAAGCTTACCGCTGACCCGGGCCAGAAACTTCGGCTGCCTGACATCAGCCGCACCGAAAACAAGAGCCTTTCGCGCGCCGCCACGACCGGAGACATCGACATGCACAAGCGCCAGGAATCTCCATCGATAAGCAATCGGATATTGTCCCGCCGCGGCAAGTTCCGGGTTTTCGACAAGATCGATCCCCAACGAACCGCGCTGGTCTTCATCGACATGCAGAACGGATACATGGAGCCGGGCATGCCGGCCGAAATTCCCGTGGCCCGTGAAATCGCGCCGAACATCAATGCCTTGTCTCAGGCCTTCCGGGCCGCCGGCGCACCAGTCATCTTCACCTTGAATACGATCGATGCGCAGGCGCATGCCGAGTGGTCCAACTCGTCCGAGCTGCCGGATTTCCTGGCCGGGCGGGGGATCGACACCGTGGTGATCGTCGGCACCGCCACCAACATCTGTTGCGAGTGCAGCGCGCGCGACGCCATGATGCAGAACTACAAGGTGATCGTCGTTTCGGACGCCACCGCGACCTACACCGACGAGGAACACAACAGTTCGCTGGATTCCATGCGGCATCTCTTCGCCGACGTGGTGACGACCGACGAAATTCTGGCCGAGATCGGGACACGTGCCGAAAGCTGATCCCGAGTTGTCTACGCTGGGAAACGGTCGTCGCCGGAAGAGAGTCAGATGAAACAGAAAGCCTACTGGACTGCATCCGTGCATGTCGAGGACGCGGAAAAATACAAGCAGTATCTCGACTACGTCCTCGAGCCGTTCGGCAAGTATGGCGGCAGATATCTTGTAAGGGCAGGGCGTTCGAAGGTTGTGGAAGGCCAGGGCGGGACCGTAAGTTTCCGGACTACGACACCGCGCTCGCCTGCTACGAATCCCTGGAATACCGGAAGGCGATTGCCCTTCGGAAAGACGCGTCGATCAACGATATAATTGTTGTCGAGGGCGTGCTCTCGGATCCTTTGCAATGATGGTCGCAGACTGAACGCCGATAGCACTCTGTTGCCTTCGGCGCGCAGGACATGACCGACATTGGCGATGAACCGGCCGCGCCAGTTCAGCACCGAAGATCCGGCTTCGAAAAGATCGTCACGCCAGGTAGTGCTTCAGGATGGAGGCACCCAGCGTGTATTTCGGGTCCACCATGTTGCCCAGCCTGACCCGGCCTACCTGTGTCAGAAGCATATAGGCGTCGAGCTCGGTGAAGCCGTATTCGGCGGCCATCCAGCGGACCAGTTCGCGATAGGCGATGCGGACGGCGTCCTCCATCGGACGCCCGGAACCGATCGTCATGATCGACTTCTCGTTCTCGAGCCGGGCCCATTTGAAGTTCCAGCCCTTGATGAGGTCGATCTGCACGGTCGTCACGGTCGGGTGCTCGATGGCGACGCCGCAAAGCTCGCCGTCACCCTGGTTGGCGTGGCAGTCGCCGAGATAGAGCAGGCCGCCGGCCGCATTGACCGGCAGGTAGATGACGGCGCCGGGTGCGACATCCGGCAGATCCATGTTCCCGCCGTAATAGTCCGGCTGCAGAGAGGAGATCGCCTCGATCTCCGGGGAGGTGCCGATCGTGCCGATGAAGGGCTCGTAGGGGATCGTGATCTTGTCGTTCCAGACCACGCCCTTCTTGGCATCGACATGCAGCTTCTTGACCCGCTCGGGAAGGGGTGCGTTGAGCACGGCCGTATCGCCGGTGCCCACCAGCCCCCCGAATTCGGTAATCAGGCAGGTGGTGCCGCATGGCTGTTCCCCGCGGGGGCGGACCTCCTTAATGTAAACGGCCAGGCAGTCACCCTTTTCCGCGCCGTTGACGAAGATCGGTCCGTTCTGTGGATTGAGATAGGGGAAATTCAGAAGCTTGCTGGGTACGTCCGTTTCCTTCCTGATGACGCCCTCGAACGCGTCATGGGTCTCCACCGACACCTCGGCGCCGGGATCGACCCGCAGCACCGGCTCCACATACGGTCCGTAGACATAGTGGTACTTGCCCTGGTCGGCCTCCGTCATGTTGTGGACGGTCTTGACCTTTCCCTTGGCGACGCCCCGTCTAGCCATGATCGAGTTTTCAAGCCAGGACATTTGTCTCTCTCCTTATGATCCGGCCTAGACGGCCAGGTATTTCCTGATGGTGTCGCGGTCTTCGAGTTCGTGCGGCGTCACATGCGCGACGATCCTGCCCTTGTCGATCACGTAGCAGCGCTGGGCCAAGGCCTTGATCATGTCGAGGTTCTGCTCGACGAACATGATCGTCATGCCGCTGTCCCTGTTTAGTTGCTTGATGATGCGGCCCATGTCCTGCACGATCGACGGCTGGATGCCTTCGGACGGCTCGTCGAGCAGGAGAAGTCGCGGCGATCCGACGAGGACGCGTCCGATGGCGAGCTGCTGCTGCTGGCCGCCGGACATGGTGCCGGCTTGCTGTTTCGATCTTTCCTTCAGTATGGGGAAGAGCTGGTAGATGTGCTCGTAGATGTCGGGCGCGACGCGCCCCTTCATGGATTCCCCGACCTGGAGGTTTTCCCGAACCGACATGCGGGGGAAAACGTCTCGCCCTTGCGGGACGTAGCCTATCCCGAGCCGCGCCCTGCGGAATGGCGTCAGTCCCGTCAGCTCGGTCGAATCCAGCCGGATTGTCCCCGCCATGCTGTCGACCAGCCCGATCAGGGTCTTCATCAGGGTCGATTTGCCGACGCCGTTGCGGCCTATGACGGCCACGATCTCGCCCTTGGCGACCTCGAGGTCGATGCCCTGCAGGACCGGCTTGCCGCCATAGCCGGCGCGAAGGCCTTTGATCCGGAGCAGGGCCTCAGTCATGGTTCTGTCCCAGATAGATGGCCGCGACCCGATCGTCGGCGACGATCTCGTCGATCGTGCCTTCGGCGAACAGCCGCCCGAAATGAAGGACGGAGACCCGCTGGGCGACTTGGCGAACGAACGCCATGTCGTGCTCGACGGCAAGCACCGTCATGCCCTCGGCGTTGAGCTGCTTGACGATCTCGCCGGTCATGAAGGTTTCCTCGGGGGACATCCCCGCGGTTGGCTCGTCCAGAAGCAGCAGCTTGGGTTTGAGGCTGATGGCCATGCCGATCTCCAGCCACTGCTTGAAGCCATGGCTGAGGTTGCCCGCCAGCTGAAGCGCCACCGGCCGCAATTGCAGGAAATCGAGCAGCCGCTCAACTTCCTCGTCGAGCGTCGCTGGCCCGACACGGTGCTGCAGGGCGATTTCGAGGTTCTGGCGGGCGCTCAGCGCGCCGAAAATGCCCGGCACCTGGAATTTCACGCTCATGCCCCGGTTGATGCGCTGGAACGGCTTGAGGTGCGTGATGTCCTCGCCGTCGAACAGGATCGTCCCGCTCGAAGGCTGGTGCTCTCCCAGAAGGAGTTTGAAGAAGGTGCTCTTGCCGGCGCCGTTCGGCCCGATCAGGCAGTGGATCTTGCCGGCCTCCAGCGAGAAGCTGACGTCGGCGGTGACATGAAGGCCGCCGAAGCGTTTGTTGAGTTTTTCCGTCCTGAGCAGCGCCATCGTCACTTGCTCCCGCCCTTGCGCGAAAACAAGGAGGCCAGGAGCAGCCCTGCATTCGCGACAAGGCCCTTGGGGGCCAGCAGGACCGTGCAGACCAGCAACAGGCCCATCACCACCAGCGCGTACTGGCTGCCGTAGATCGTCAACGCCTGGAAGGCGGATAGGACGACGAGCGTGCCGATGAGCGTCGCCGTGAGGTCCGACCGGCCGCCAACCGCCACCCAGATGATCGGCAGCGCCGCCGAGGTGATGCCCATGGAGGAGGGCGTGATGTATTGGCCCCAACTGGTATAGAGCACGCCGCTCAGCCCGGCGAGGGCAGCGCCGAGGATGAAGGCCGCAAGCTGGTATCTGCGCACGTCGTAGCCCAGCATTTCGGCGCGTCCGGGATTTTCCCGGATGGCGACCAGCACGTTGCCGAACTTGGAATTGACCAGCACGCGCAGGCCGAGATAGACGGCGACGACCAGGCCTAGAACCACGTAGTAGAGGCCGATGTCGGGAAAGAGCACCAGTTCGCCGCCGAACCAGGGCAGGGTGAGCGGCGGCATGCCGCTCATGCCGTTGAAGCCGTTGAGCCGCGCCGATCCGACTTTCCATTCCGGACCGGCGGTCTGCGCCATGAAGCGCTCGAGCGCGAGCGTGACCGACAAGGTCACGATGCCGAGGAAGATGCCGCTGATGCGACCAAAGAACAGGAAGTAGCCCAGGATTGCCGCGAACAGCGCCGCGATCGCGACGGCGAGCAGGACAGAAACAAGGCCGAAACCGTAGGCGGTGCCGAAGTTGACCGTTAGGATGCCGTAGCTGTAGCCGGCGATGCCGAAGAACGCGGTCTGGCCGAAGGACAGCGAGCCGCCATATCCCCAGATGACGCTGAGGCCGAGCGCCATGAACGTCCAGTTCAGGAAGTAGATGTTGTTGCCGACATCGTAGCCGTCGGCGGACAGCGGATAGACGAGGGCGGCGACGAGAACCAGCCCGAACAGGCTCCAGAACACAGGCCCGCGGCCCATGGTCTGCGGCCCCTCGAAGCGTTTGAAAATCCGTGACAGCATCATCTTGCCTACGCTCGGTCCTTGAGGATCAAGCCGGTGATGCCCTTGGGCAGCAGGCGGATGACCAGGATGACCGCCAGCAGAAGGCCGATCTGCCCGGCCAATTGGCCTTGCCAGGACGTCAATGAGGCCTTCACGACCGCGAGTAGCGCCGCGGCCGGAGCGGTTCCGATGAAGATGTCGGCTCCGCCCACCACGACCGTCACGAAGGCCTCCATGATGAACGTCGTCCCCATCGTCGGCACCATCGTCATGGTGGGGGCGTAGATGCCTCCGGTCAGGCCGGCTAACGCCGCGCCGATGCCGAAGGTCAGGGCGTAGACGCGGTTCGTGTCGACGCCGAGCGCGCTGGCCATGTGCGGCGCCTGGATGGTCGCCCGCGCAAGCACGCCGAAGCGGGTCTTGTTGAATATGAAATAGAGCAGCAGCAAAACCGCCAGGGCGGTCGCGATAAGAACCAGCCGGTAGTAGGAGAAGGACAGGTTCCCCACCGTGAAGCTGCCGAGCGGCGTGCCGACGCCGCGCATGGTCGGACCGAACAGGATGAGCGTACCCTGCGAAGCGATCAGGCTCACGCCCCATGTGGCGAGGATGGAATCGAGCGGTCTGGCGTAAAGCCTGCGCACGATGAGCCGTTCTATGACGATGCCGACCAGACCCGCGAACAGGCTGCCGCAGATGATCGCAAGGGGCAGCGGTATGCCCCAGCGAACCGCGAAGACGGTCACATAGGCGCCGCACATGATGAATTCGCCATGGGCGAGATTGATGACGCCCATCATGCCGAAGATGACAGCGAGCCCGCAGGCCGACAAGACGAGGAAAGCGAAGGCGTCACCGAACTGGTAGGCCGACGATACGAGTGCTGTCATGAACTGCATGGGCGGCTCCGGTCGAACAGGCGGGCATGCCGCCGGGCGGGCACGACGATGCGCCCGCCCGGCAAGTCGGTCTACTGCTTGGGCGGAGGATTGGACGGCGTGTACTGTTCCATCGGGTCCGACTTCGTCAGGTCGCAGCCGGCTTGGCCCAGCCAGTATGGCTTGATGTCTTCCCAGACTTTCGGGAAGTCGATCGAGTGGTCCTTGTTGACATGGGCGAGAAAGATGGTGTGCGACATGTGCTGGCTCTTCGGATCGAGGCAGACCTTGCCGGACGGGCCGTCGAAACAGACGTCGCCCTGGGCGATCACCTTGCGCAGATCGTCACGCTTGGTCGAACCGTTCGCGCGCTCCACCATCTCCTTGTAGAGATTCATGGCGATGTAGGAGTTCGCGGCTTCCTGGTTCACGTATGGCTCGTTGGGGAACTTCGCATGGAACTTCTCCAGGAAAGCCTTGCTGGCCGGCGTGTCGACTTCCTCGATGTAGTTCGTCGTCACATACATGTTGGCGAGGCTCGGCGGGGTGAAGCGCTTGTGCTCGTAACCCTGGCCGACGTTGACCGATGACGCCATGGGCAGACCGAGATTGGCCGATGACGCCTGTTCGTAGTAGGACGCCTGCGCGGCTCCGACCAGCAGCGTCACGACGAAGGAAGGCTTCGCGTTCTGGATGTTCTGGATGGTCTGCGAGAACTGCGAGACGCCGAGCGGGATGAACTCCTCGCCGACCATCTCGCCACCATTCTCCTTGACGATGTTGCGGACCCATTCGGCAGAGATCTGGCCGAAATTGTAGTCGGCCGCGATCGTGTAGACGCGCTTGCCGTACTTCTCCATCATCCAGGGGATGAGAGTCGAGAACTGCTGTTCCGGCACGGCGCCGGTCACGATCATGTGCGAGTCGCACACGCCGCCTTCGTACTGGTTGTTGTAGAAGGCCAACCCGTCAAGCTGGTCGACGATCGGGCGGTAGGCTTCGCGCGAAGCCGAGGAGAAGCCCGCGAAGACGACATCGACCTTGTCGCGCTGCAGTACGCGGCGCATGAATTCCTGGTATCTGTTGTTGTCCGACTGGGTGTCGTAGATGACCAGCTCGATCTGGCGCCCGGCAATGCCACCCGCCTTGTTGATCTCGTCGGTCGCGAGCTGGATGGCGTGGACCTTGCCGATGGTCGCCGCGGCGAAGTCGCCCGACTGATCCTCGAGAACGCCGATCTTGATCGGGTCCGCGGCGTAGGCCGCTCCCGAGAGGGCAAAGGCGCATGCCAGCGTCCCGGCCCGTAACCACTTTGCAGTCATATCGATTTCTCCTCCGGTTACAGTTTTTTTGCGTAGGGTAAGCCTGTCCCGATGGGCGGCTCGGCTTCATCCAAGTCGGGACCATGTGCCTGGACGAACGATGCACAGAACTCCTCGATGCTTTGCCGCGAGCGCATGCTTTCACGACGTAGATGATCGTAGGCGGCAGCGTGGTCGCTGCCGGTGCGTTGCATGACGATCAACACCGCCCTGACCAGGCTCCTGCGCAGGAGCCGGCGCCGCTCGTATTCCTCGACACGATCGGCGAGATAGCGCCGGCGGCGGAACTCATTGATGCCGACGAACAGCGCCGAATAGACGGTCGCCCGATGGACCGGCTTGCGCAGGGTGGCCGTCGCGCCAAGTTGCATAAGCGAGCGCAGCCGGCTTGGCGCCTCGACGCCGATGATGCCGATGACGGGCAGGCAGCGGCTGGGCTCCGATGCTCCCGTCTCGACGGTGACGTTGAGATCGGAATCGATGAACAGCACGTCCTTGTCGCTGGGATCGATCTGGATCTTGCAGTCATTGATCTCGGCGGCGGCGGAAGAGATGCCAAGCTTCGCCAGCATATCCAGGAGCTGTTCAATGGCCGCGGGCTGCTCCGTGGCGATCGTGGCGCGATAGCCGATGAAATTCTGGATGACCCGCGGCTCGCTCATTTGATTGACCTCAGCTTCGGAACGCTGTTGCGGACCGCGTAGCGTGGGGTGGTCTGAACGAGATACGGATCGGGCTGGACGGGACGGTTTGCCTGCCAAAGGATTTCGAACTGGCCCGAGGCTTTGGATCGGCCGATGCGTGGTGTCAGAAAGGCGTGATTGGTGGGGCCGTCCACGCTGACCGTTCCCTGAGGAGCGTCTATCGAAAGAGTGGGAAGCGTGAGCCGCACGGCTTGGACGTCGTCCGACCCGGCCGCGGCGATAGCGGCTGCGAGCATCTTCACCGCGACATAGGAAGCCTCGGCATCCGCCGATGGCGCGGCATCCTGCCAGCGTCGACGATAGGCGCCGATGAAAAGGCGGTTGGCGGGCGTGTCTATGGAAGAAAAGTACACGCTCGAGCTGATGTGCCCATCCATCGCGCGGTCGCCGATCTCGCCAAGTTCGGGTTCGGAAAGGCTGCAGCCGACGGCAGGCATTTCGGCGGGCTGGTCGATGCCGCGCTCAATGCACGCGGCGCGGAAATCCTGGAAGAAGCGGTAGGCGCTGGTGCCGATCAGCGTGTTGAAGATGAAATCCGGCCTGGCGTCGAGGATCGAGGCGATGGTCTTGGAGAAATCTGTGTCGCCCACCGCGTGGTAGCGTTCGGCGAGGACGGTTCCACCGGCTACCGACAGCCCCTCGCGCAGGATGCGGTTGTTCTCCCAGGCCCAGATATAGTTGGAGCCGATGCAGTATGCCCGCCGGCCCATATGTGTAAGCAGGAACTCGATCAGCGGAATGATGTGCTGGTTGGGCGCCGCACCCGTGTAGACGACGTTGGACGAACTCTCGAACCCCTCGTAATGCGAGGGATACCAGAGCAGCGCGTCATATTTCTCGAAGAGGGGGATAACGTCCTTGCGGCTGGACGAGGTGTAGCAGCCGACGACATGGCGCACGCCGTTCCGGCCGAGAAGCTCTTGGCTCGAAACGGCGTACTGGCCGAAGGAACCTGCCGGATCGGCCACGATCGGCACCAGGTCGAAAGGAAAGTCGGGAGACGCCCTTATCTCATCGAAGGCGAGCATCGCGCCGTTGAACATGGAACGCGAAACCACGCCGTAAGGCCCGCTTTGCGAGAACAGGACGCCAATATGGTACTGCGTTCTTGCCATGACCCCCTCGACGCAAAAAGACGCCCAACAGTCGGCACTGTGGGCGTTCTTGCCATCAATATGTCACGCAATTTTCGCGCTGCATGGGCTCATTTGCCCTGCGCATTGTCATACTTCAATGAAACATTAGCCGTGTCAAGCATCGATGCGGCGGCCTCTGCAAACGCATCGCGGTCCGGCGATCGGGAGAATGCTCAGCCGCCGCCGATCAGCACCGCGTAGGCAGGTTCGACGACTACGGAAACCGCGCTGCCGTCGGCGATCGGCCTCGTCGTATCGGGCGATGACACAAACAGTTCCATGGCGGGATCAACGAGGCCGACGCGGTATTCCATATGGTTTCCGAGATAGGACGATTTCAGCACGGTGCCGGCAAGGCTGTCCGCCGCGGCGGCGAACTTTCAGCCGCGCCGGTCCCGCCTGGACCTCGACATGCTCGCCGTCCGTCGGCCACGGTCACCGGTATGAGGTTGGCATCGCCCATGAAGTCGGCGATGAAGCGGTTGTCCGGCTGGTTGTAGAGTTGGCGCGGCGTGCCGTCCTGCGCGATCTTGCCTGCATTCATGACGATGATGCGGTCGGAGACGGCCAGCGCGTCCTCCTGGTCGTGGGTGACGTAGGCCACGGTCAGCTTCAGCTCCTGCTGGAAATCGCGGATCTCTTCGCGCACGCGCCGGCGCAGCTTGGCGTCGAGGTTCGACAACGGCTCGTCGAACAGCAGGACTTGAGGTTCCAGAACGATGGTGCGGGCGACGGCGACGCGCTGCTGCTGGCCGCCTCCTGTCGGCGCCACGATCGTAGATGGCCCTCCTACGCCGCCGGCCTGCGTGCCTCGGAGACCGTCGGGCTGAAGGCCGGCGACATCGACAGCGGTCGCGGAGTGGTACGTGTCGAGCACGGCAAGGGCGGCAAGGACCGCATAAACGCGGCTATGCCGAGCCCGACAGTTTAATTTATCGGAAATCCCGCGGCTTCGGCATAGTCTTCGGCTTGGGATAAGACGCTTACGGGCACATCGATGAGATTAAGGTGAAGACGCGAGATTTCCGGCTCTCGACCTCATTGCGGCCTTTCTGCCTAATTTGCCGCAACCTGAAGCCCCCCATTCGAACGGTATTTTGCTTTCAGCTCGATGGGGCCGCCAGGGCTGCCACCGCCGGAGCCACCGTTGCCGCCATTGCCGCCCTTGCCTCCTGCTACGGTCCCGCTGCTGGTCAGCGACAGGCCGCTCCCGGTGACCACCGCTCCGTAGCCACCTGCACCGCCGCCACCGCCACCGCCAACGGGGCCGGACCCACCGGGGCCGGGCGGTCCATCTCCGCCGTTTCCGCCGTTTCCGCCAGTGCTGGAAAGCGCGCGGGAGGTCGAAACGACCACGCCATGGGCACCACCACCGCCGCCGCCGCCAGCGGTGCCTGGGTCGATGGCATTGCTGCCATCAACGCCATTGGCGCCCGCCGTGGTGCCACCGCCACCGCCGGCGACAACCGACCCAAAGAAGTATCCACCCCCACCGCTTCCTCCCATCATGCCGGCGCCGCCGCCGCCGCCGCCGGACGCTATGCCCACGTCGTTTATGCCGATGCTACCGTCGCCGCCGGCACCGGTCGCGCTATCCGCGCCACCGGACACGCCCGTTACCCCGCTGCCTCCGGTGCCGCCTCCCCTGCCGCCATCCGCGAACGCGGGCGCTATCAGCGCCAACGACAGAGCCAGCCCGACTGGCGTGGCTGGTGCCGCCGAGCGCGGATCGTGGGGCAAGAAGGCTCGCCTGCGAGCACAGTTTTCCGAGTTGGGCCGAAATGGATGATACTCGTCCTTGGGCCGGAGACCCACAATCAGCTGAATTCTGCAAACGCCCCATGAATTGCCCCCTCGCGGCCAATTCATATGGCCCGGATCGTCCGAAGCTGATTTGCCTGCTAGAAATCCCTAACGTGTCAACTGAGCACGTAAGATTTAAAAATATCAAATAAAAATCGCATCGCTCGACGCTAATCGTCCAAATCCACTCACGCCAGCGCAGTTCCGGCGGCAGGTGCTCAAGCTCGGTGTCGACCAGCATTCGCTGGCCATCACCCTTGCCTCGCGGGCGTTCGGATCGGGCCGCCTCGCTCATCGTTAGAGCCCAAGCAGCCGGAAGGTGGTGCGGCTAGAGAGCGCGCACGACATCGAGTTGCTGCAGCCGTTCGAACAGGCGCCGCGTCGCAAAGCGCGACAGGTTCTTTGTCACGAGCGATCCGGCGACGGCATCTTCATTCAGGAGCAAAAAATCACGTCACCGGCACCCTTGGCGCGCAGTTCGGCGTCACCGCCAAGAGTTTTTCGGCGCGCGCGACAGCTCGGTAGCCAGCCGGCATGCATCGGCCGCCGCTTCAACCAGCGCCAGGCAGACCGCGCGCTCAAAACCTTTTTCACCGGGCCGGATGCGCTTGCGCCGGCCCACTCGTGCTTCCAGCCGATCACCCGTGGCGAGCTATCGTCCTTCTTCGGCAAGGAGGTGTCGCGCGACCTGATCGGCGTGCTGCGGGGGCAGGGGCTGATTGCCTCGGGGCCGCGCTCGCCGCAGTCTGGCGCGCCGTACACCTATGTGACGACCAAAAACTTCCTGTCACAGTTCGGGCTCGACACGCTGCGCCAGCTGCCGGATTTCGAGGCGCTCGAGGACGCAGGGCTGCTGTCGAAGGAGAAGCTGCTGGCCGGGGATATACCGAACGGTCTTGGCCGGGGGGAGGGCGACGGCGAAGAGGGCGAGCCAACGACAGGCGTCGTTGAGGATGAGGCGCTCTGAACCAATCGGAAATCGGTTGCTTACGACAGCTAACAACTCAGGGCCACGATGACTGATCGTGCGGCAGCCGGTGATCGGGATCATGGACCGCGACCTTGTCGCCTTCGACAAGGTTGGCTGAAAAGATCACCAGATTGGTGCCACCGGCGTGGCGCAGCGACGGAAACAGGATACCCCGAAGCCCCGTCGTAATGACTACGTCCGCAAGCTTCCACGATGAAGGTATATTCCTGTCGATGCGAGCGATCTGGCGCCAGGCACAATCCCATTCCTTCCAGGCATTATCCCAGGCATTTGGGTCGAACCCCTGCGAAAGATCGGCGATCTCGGAAAGCGTGAGCTTGTAGGCGGCAAGGGTGGCGGGCGGGGTGATGCTAGCGCCCTGCTTGTATTCCTCCAACGCCGTCTGAGGCGCGCGGGACAGGTAAAGCGCTTCGACGCCGGGTCGATTGAAGCGCCCGCCGTCGATCGCTGCTCCTGCGCCACTCGTGGGCAGGAATGCCCATTTGGGTGTCAGATAGCGATGGAAGATCTCGTCTGGACCGACGCGGGTGATCCTCACCCACGCGCTCCATTCTCGAGATCCCGGATAAAGGCCAGAACCGCCTCGACCTGGCCGTCCGCGACGAGTTCGGCAGCCGTGCGATGGCCATAGTCGGCAATCGGTTCATTGCGGTACCAAAAGATCGCCTTCTTGACGTCGCCGGTGAGTTCCGTCGCGGCCGAAATCACCTTCACCATCTCGCGCATCCGACCCTGCAGTCGCTCCGATGACGGGTTACGGAGCGTGTTGCGGTGGACGCCGGTCAACTGCGCCAGGTTGGCCACCTTCACGCCCAGCGCCTGCGACAGGCGCTTCGGCGAGATATAAGGCGTGCGCGGCTCCTGCAGGCTGTCGACAAAACCTGAAACCACTTTCGATTGTGCGAGCTGTGCGTGGGTCATGACAAATCTCCGACCTCTCTTATACGCACATTATATGCACATTTCTAGGCATAGCAAGTGAACAGAGCGTCTGGCGCCATTCCAGCGCACTGCTTGTCCTTCCCCATCCTCGTAGCGGATGCGGCAGCAATGCGCCCTCAAATCGGTCATTCGGGTGACCCCTGCCGTTCTCCAGAAGCGGACATCACTGGTGTCAACGCCACGGGCGAGATTGCGCCAACCGCCCACATTTGCGCGGGACGCAGCGAGCGTCGCGATCCGCGGGGAAACTGTGCATCGGGTGTCTGTAATCTGTCGCGAAGAACAGCGGTAATAAATGTTCATCGGCCACCATTTCGTTCGCATCCCGCCCTGGCTCCTATCCCGTAGATTCGGGCCTGCAACGATACCCGCGCAGATTGTTGTATTATGGTAACAGGCGCCGAAAAAGCGGCATCATTGTCACGTCATAGACAGCTCATTCGCCACCTCTGCGGGACGACAGCCTTGGGTTGAGTTAACGTGCGCGAACGCGGGTGACGGGCTGGCGCGGGTGGCGACTTTTGGTCGCCTCCGCGCCTCCGCGCCTCCGCCGGGTCTTGGGGACGACAGGCTTTGGGGCCGCCTCATCGGGCTCGGGAATGCCGAAGCCGGCCATCATGGAGGGGCTCATGCCTCGGAACCTGTCCTGGCGCACCGCGCTTGTAAGCTCCACTGCGCTTGTTTGCTTGACCGCAACGCTGGTCGGCCCGCTGGCGTTTTCGGCTCCAGCGCTGGCACAAAGCGGCGGCACGGGTGGTGGCAACTTTAACAACGGGGACAGCGTGGGTGGACCTGGCGGTGCGAGCAATGCCACGACTGCCGGCGTGAATGGCGGGAACGGCCAAACGAACACGGGCGCCGGCGGTGGCGGTGGTGGTGGCACGACCGGCGGCACCGGTGGCACCAGCCAAAATGGCGCTTCTGGCGGCACCGGCGGCGTCTTGGGGATCAACAACGGCAACGGCGTGAGCGGCGCGAATGCCGACGCCTTTCTAACCGTTAACGGCGGCGGTGGTGGCGGTGGCGCGCACGGCCACATGGTGACGACGAATTCCAGCGTGTCCAGCCCAATCGCTGGTGGCAATGGCGGAAATGGCGGCAACGGGCTTGGTAGCGCAGGCGGAGGCGGCGGCGCCGGCGGCTATGGCGTGGTGGTCGAAAATGGCGCGTCTGTCAGCGTTGACGCCTCAATCACCGCTGGCCACGGTGGCAACGGGGGAATTTCTCAAAATCCGTTTGGCGCCAACGGCGGCGATGGAGGTATCGGACTTGCCACGGCGGGCGCCTCGACAATTACCAACGGCTCCACAATTTCCGGCGGCAACGGCGGCAACGGCGGAAACAACGTCGGCTGCTGCTCGACGCAAACGATCCCGGTGCTCGGCGGTCATGGCGGCAATGGAGGCGCCGGCGTTTCGCTTGTCTCCGGAGCCACATTCACCAACCTCGGGACGATCACCGGCGGCAATGGGGGCAGCGGTGGCAACGACAATGCGGTTCCCACCACGGGTGGCAATGGCGGCAATGGCGGGATAGGCGTCACCGGAAGTGGCGCAACAGTTAGCAACAGCGGAACAATCACGGGAGGTACTGGCGGCGTTGCCGGGACCGGAGGCACCAATGACGGTACGGCTGGGTCCGCCGGCTTCGGGGTGAGCGGCAGCGATCTCACGATTGTCAACAGGGGCTCGATCTCGGGCGCATCCGGGACCAACGCGATTGTCTTTACTGGCGGTGCCAACACACTGACCCTTGAAGCCGGCTCGATGATCACGGGCAACGTCGTCGCCTTCAGCAGCGCCGACACCTTGGCATTGGGCGGCAGCGCGAATGCCAGCTTCGACGTCTCACAGATCGGCGTGGGCGCTCAGTACCAGGGCTTCGGCGTGTTCTCGAAGACAGGCACCAGCATTTGGACGCTGACGGGAGTAACAGGCACGGTGACACCCTGGACCATCAACCGGGGCACGCTGTCGATCTCCTCCGATACCAATCTCGGCGCCCCATCGGGCGGGCTTACCTTCGACGGGGGTACGCTGCGGAACACGGCGGCCCTCACGACAGCGCGAAACATCACGCTGAACGCAGGCGGCGGCACCTTTTTGACTGGGGCCGACCTCACGGCCGCCGGCGTCATCGCAGGCGGCGGCTCCCTCATAAAGACCGGCGCCGGCACGCTGACGCTGTCCGGTGCCAACAGCTACACGGGTGGCACGTCCATCCTGAACGGCACACTGCAGGTTTCAGCCGACGCAAATCTCGGCGCCGCCTCGGGCGGGCTGGCCTTCGACGGTGGCACACTGCAGAATACGGCGGCGTTTGCAACGGGACGCAGCGTCACGCTTGAGGCTGGCGGCGGCATCTTCCAGACCGATTCGAATCTCGCCGTGACCGGTGCGATCTCCGGCTCCGGCAGCCTGACCAAGGATGGCGCGGGCACGCTGACGCTCACCGGCGCCAACAGCTACCAAGGGAACACGCTTATCGAGGCCGGTACACTTGTCGGCAATGCCGCATCGTTCCGCGGCAATATCGGCAATGACGGCGCGGTGGTGTTCGACCAGAATGGCAACGCGACTTTCGCCGGCGATATCGGCGGCTCGGGGAATATGGTGAAGGACGGCACTGGCACACTGGTTCTCGCCGGCCTGAGTACGCTCGACTGGTCCGTCGATGCCGGCGACCTCGTCAGCGCGGGCGAGCGTTTCGGCGGCGATGTCGCGATCGGCTCCGGCGCGTCGTTCACGTTTGAGCAAGGTGCGAATGCAACCTACGCCGGCAGCATCTCGGGCGCCGGCGACTTGCTGAAGACGGGTGCGGACCTTCTGGAAGTCACCGGCAATTCCGCTGCCTTCGCCGGCGCCACGACCGTCGATGCTGGTACGCTTACGGTCAACGGAACGCTCGGTGGCACGATCGATGTTCTGGCGAACGGCCGTTTGCAAGGTAACGGCACGGTTGGAACCACAACGGTGGCGGGCACCATCGCACCAGGCAGCTCCATTGGGACGCTTACGGTCGACGGCGACTACACCCAGCTTGCCGGGTCCACCTATGAAGCCGAAATCGACCCGGACGGCAGTTCCGACCTGATCGATGTGACCGGTGCTGCCGGGATCGAGGGCGGCACCGTCTTTGCCCTGAAGGCGCCAGGCGGCTACGACCCCGGCACCCGCTACACCATCCTGACCGCCGCTGGCGGCGTTACCGGCACCTATGGCACACTTGACCAGAACGCGCCTTTCGTCGACCTTTCGCTCGCCTACGATCCAACCGCCATCTATCTCGACGTTGCCCGCAACGACGCGTCGTTCTGCGATGTCGCAATCTCTGCGAACCAGTGTGCGGTCGGCAATGGCGCCGAGAGCCAGGGGCCTGGCAATCCGATCTATGACGCGATCGTCGGCTCGCCCGACGAGGAAACGGCCCGGGATGCCCTCGACCGGCTTTCTGGTGAGATACACGCTTCGATAAAGGGCGCCATGCTGGACGACAGCCGCTTCGTGCGTGAGGCGGCAACGAACAGGGTGCGGGCTGCCTTCGGGGATGGCGCAGGATCCTCCATGCCGGTGCTGGCGTATGGGCCGGATGGCTCCGCCCTGACGCCTGAGGAACAGGCGCTGGTGCGAGAAGGCAAGAGCGCGCGCTATAGTGCTCCAGGGGCAGCGCCCGCTGCGGCCGATACGGAGCGCTTTGCGGTGTGGGGGCAGGCCTTCGGTTCATGGGGGACATGGGACAGCGATGGCAACGCCGCTTCGCTTGACCGTTCGACCGGCGGCTTCCTTGTCGGCGCAGACGGAATGATCGCCGAAAACTGGCGGCTGGGCCTGCTTGCCGGTTACAGTCGCAGCTCGTTCGATGTCAATGATCGCGCGTCCTCCGGCGACAGCGACAATTACCATCTCGGTGTTTATGGTGGCGGCCAGTGGGGCGCGCTTGGCCTGCGGGCCGGTGCGGCCTACACATGGCACGCCATCGAGACGGCGCGCTCCGTCAATTTTCCCGGCTTCACCGACCGTCTCGCCGCCGACTACGACGCCGGCACGGCTCAGGTCTTCGGCGAGCTCGGCTATCGGATCGACCGCAGCTCCTTCGCCTTGGAGCCTTTTGGCAATCTCGCCTACGTCAACGTGCATAGCTACGGCTTTACCGAGGATGGCGGGGCGGCCGCGCTCACAAGTGCCAGCGGTAGCACCGACGCCACCTTCACCACGCTCGGCCTGCGTGCTTCGACCGAGTTCGGGCTTGGTGGGATGAAGGCCACGGCGCGCGGCATGCTCGGCTGGCGGCATGCCTTCGGCGACGTCACGCCGCTCGCCGATTTTGCCTTCACCGGCGGTGAGGCCTTCACCGTCGCCGGGACGCCGATCGCTGAGGACGCGCTCGCGCTCGAAGCCGGGCTTGATCTCGCCCTCTCGGAAAAGACCTCGCTCGGCGTCTCCTATTCCGGCCAGATCGGCCACGGCACCAGCGACCACGGGTTCAGGGCGGATCTTTCCGTGAAATTTTGATCGGCGGCGGAATCTGTGAAGGCTCCTATTGCCAGCGAAATTGCCATTCGCCGCGAACGCTTGGTCGTCAGGATCGGGTCAATTCGCCGTTATGGTCCCAGTAGACTTAATGTCGGCAATTTTCGTTGCGAAAGCCAGAAGCTGACGGTCAGCTCGCGGCCCCGTTTCCGCCAGAAGCGGCCCGGCAGAATTGCGCCTTCTCAGCAACCGCCAAACGCTATGTCGGCGGCGGCACTGCCGGGGTGAGGCCATGGCGGCGCATAATCTCGGACATCTTGGCCCGGTCGGGCGGACCACCGGCCGCAGCGTTAAGAAGCGCGAATGTCTCGCGGAAATATTCCGGACCGATTGCGGCCGGAGTAATCACGCAGAGCGCCTTCACGTCGCGGCTGCCGTTATTATCGAACCGATGAACGGCACCTCGCGGAATACATAGCGCCTGTCCGGGCCCGACCTCGATCGCCTTGCCGTCAACCGTCCAGGTCAACACCCCGTCGACGCCGTAGATCGTCTCTTCGTAACCGTCATGGCTGTGGGCTGGGGCTGGCAGCGGTTGCCCGCCCGGGACATCGAGTTCAAAAGCCGCGACGCTGCCATTCGAATTCTCTCCGGTCAGCAGAAAGCGAACCGCGAGTCCCTTGGTGGCGATGGTTTCATTAGCAGGATTGACGTGAGGGTCCATGGCGGCCTGTGGCATTGCACCTTCTCCTCGAGTAAACTAAGTTTACTGCTTTTAAGTAAACGAAATTTACCAGGAATGTCAATGATGCCGCCTTCGCAAAGTTTTCCTGTCAATGCGGAGAATATGCTGATCGGCGCTCTTCTGCGCGTTCCCGCCCAAGCGATCCATCGCCGGATCATTAAGGAGCTCAACGCCGCCGGCTTCGACGACCTGCACCTGCCACATATCTCGGTGCTGCAATTTCCCGGGCCGGACGGGGCTCGCCCGGCCATGCTCGCCGAGCGGGCGGGCATCAGCAAGCAAGCCATGAACCAATTGCTCGGGAGCCTTGAGGGTTTCGGCTATATTGTCCGTACCGACGCGCCAGGTGAAGGCGGCGCGCGCATTGTCCGCTTTACTCAACGAGGACACGCTGCCTACGCAAAGATCGTCGCCACACTGCGCGACATCGAGCGCGAGTGGAGCGGTGAACTCGGCCCCAAGCGTTTCACCCAGCTCAAGGCGTTGCTGACGCTTGTCTGGGAGAGTCCGCTGGTGCGCTAACCGAAGGCACCTGCTACCCCATCTCGTTTTCCGACTCGTAGATGGTGGCTCGGAAAATCGGACCTGTTCGGGTCCTTCACGAGATCACAGAAGGATGGCCGAGAGCAGGTCGGTTGCCGAATGGCGGCAATCCGTTGGGCACACACTGGGACCGGATAGTCCGCTGTCGGCCCCATTCGAACCGGAAGGAACGCGCCTCGAACCCGACGTATGTTTCCACGACTTCGTTGCGAACTTCTGGCGACAGATCGTGAGCACCCTCGCCTGCGGCGCGTGCTGCTCTACTCGGTGCTCTGGTTCATGGGCCGGACAATGGGGCCCAAAGCGCCCTCGGCAATTTCCAATCGCCGAGAAACACCGCCTGCGCATGGTGCCGCGCATCGCGTTTGCCGGCCATCTTCGCCTCCTGTTTAGGGGTGACCTTCGCCATTGTTCTCGATGAAGCCACCCAGCATTGCCTCATGCGGCACATTCCAGCCGAAGTAGACCTGAGTCTCGACGATCCTGCCGTTTTGCACGCGGTGCAGTTCCGCATTGCGGAAGGTCTTGCCAGCGGAACTACCCTCGTAAACGATGAAGGCCCAATTGTCCTGCTCGGCGCCCTGTACGAACTTCACCCCGGTGCAGGTCTCGCTGTTGGGCCAGCAGCGGGCGAAGTAGGTCTCGCGCCTCAGAGCATTATCGAGCGGACTGGTGAAGCTGTACGGATCGCCGATGACGGCCTCGATGGCTTCGCGATCTTTGTCTACATAGGCTTGCAGGGCTTTCTTCACGGCATCGAGCGGTCCGGACATGGCTGTCTCCTCATCTGACTTTACTGAAGCAGTTTCGTAGTTCGGCAACAAATAAGTCTGGCACTTCGAGTTGCGCGAAGTGACCGCCGCGGTCGACTTCGTTCCAGTAGAATAGGTTCGGGTAGACGAGCGGCGCCCAGCTTCTTGCCGGTGGCAAATCATGCGGGAAGACGCTCACTCCGACCGGCAGGTCGACGACGCCAGGATTGTTGCGGCCTTTCAGGATCGCAGCCTGCTCGCGGTAGAAGCGGGCGGACGATGCACTCGAATTGGTCAGCCAGTAGAGTGTGATCTCGTCGAGCATGTCGTCGACAGGGATCAAATCTTCCGGCCTGCCTGTTGCGCCGGTGCCGCCGTCGAAAATGTCGTAGAGCCAGGCGGCCTGCGCCACGGGCGAGTCGGCAAGCAGATAGCCGGCTAGTTGCGGCTTGGTCACTTGCAGCATGCCGTAGGCGAAGCCGCTCTCCCGGAATTTCGTGTATGCTTCGACCGCTTTTTTCTGGTCGGGCTCCAATTTCTCAGGGATCTTGTCCGGAATGGTCTGCGCGAAGTTTAGATGAATTGCTTCGAGGCCCTTCGGCTTCTGCTGCGCGAGCGCGGTGGTGACGAAAGCCCCCCAGTCACCACCCTGTGCGACATAGCGCTCATAGCCGAGGCGGCGCATCAGCTCAGCCCACGCCCGCGCTGTGCGTTCCGCGTTCCAGCCGGGCTCCGTCGGCTTGTCGGAGAAGCCGAAGCCGGGCAGCGACGTGACGACGACATGGAAGGCTTCCGCAGCGGTTCCGCCGTGCGCAGTGGGATTGGTCAGCGGTTCGATAACCTTCTGGAACAGGAGGATCGTACTCGGCCAGCCGTGGGTGAGGATCATCGGCAGCGCGTTCTCGTGCGGCGACCGCACATGCAGGACGTGGATGCCGAGCCCGTCGATCTCCGTCTTGAACTGCGGCCAGGCATTAAGGCGGCTCTCGGTTTTGCGCCAATCGTAGCGATCACGCCAATGGCGGATGAGGTTCTGCAGCTCCTTGAGAGATGGACCTTGGGCAAAACCGGGCTCGGTCGCGGCTTCGGGCCAGCGCACGGCGCCAAGCCGTCGCTTCAGGTCGGCGAGCGCCTCATCCGGTGCGCGATACCTGAAGGGCGTGAATGGATCGGTCTGCTGCGCCCGAGCGGGCAGCGCGCTAAAACGCGAGGGACGCCACCGCGCCCTTGAGCAGCGCACGGCGCGAGACAATGAGCGCCGCCATGATCAGCGACGCTCCAGCGTGCATTCATACCCAGAGGGTCCGTCCCCCTCTACGGGACATTGCCAGGCTGCCTCAAGCCTGTAGGGCGAATTGGGAACCTCCGCCGTCAGATCATTGTTGTTGTTGATCATTACAGTCTCCTCTCTGTTCGATCCCCGCCCAGGCTGGACCGCGATTTTTCACGGAGTGACGATCCACGTTTGCCTCCACGATCAGATCATTCATGCCGGAATCTGGCCTGTCGCCGCGGAAGGCGAGCATCGCCTTCACGGTTTCCCATACCTCGTCGACATTGACACGGTCGTCCTCGATCGGATCGGCGGCGACGATGAAGTCGCGGCAGCTCGCCGCCTTGCGGGCCACTTCCATTACTGCGTGTGACGCCTTCAAGAAGCTGGCGCTTACCTGACTTCACCCGCATGTGGCCAGACACGATGATCATTGCGGCTCACCGAGGATCGCACCGAGCTTGTCGAGCGCCTCACTCCAACCCTGCTTGTGGCTGTCGGCTTCCTCCTGATCAAGCAGGCCTTCCTTCGTGAAGGTCAGACGCGTTCCCGTGCCGTCGGCGGAAAATTCGTAGGTGATGCGTGAGGTCACGCCACCTGGGGGATATTCAGGCGGCCCTTCCGTCCACCGCGGCCTTGGCCGGCCATCCGCGTCTTGCTCCCGTCATTGCGGCAATGTTCGCTGATCCGGCACGGCCCTGGAAACTGCCCGATCTGGCCGATTTGTGCGGCATGTCACGCGCCACGTTCATGCGGCAGTTTCAGGACAAGTTAGGTCGCGCCGCCCTCGACTTCTTGACGGACCTTCGCATGAGCCTGGCCGCCAATGAGCTTAGGAAGCCAGCGATCAGCACCGAGGCCGTAGCCGAGGCCGTTGGGTATCAATCCGTATCGGCATTCCGGCATGTGTTCGCCGACAGGATGGGGATGACGCCGGGGGAGTGGCGGCGACTGGCGCACACGAGCGAGTAGGGCGTGTAGCCTGGGATCAGGCACATGCAACTTGATCCTTTCACGCATCATATTGAGCCGATCCAGTCTCGAAAATATCACCCTTACCCGTAAAGTGGCTTCCATAATCACTCGATGAGGAAGCCACCCAATGAACTGCATCAACCTCGCCGCTCACGAACCCGCTAGCGGCGCAATCGCCGAGATTTTTGCGCAGGCCCAGCAAAGCGGAACTCCCGCACCCCAATCGTCCCCTTCGTCCACGCGGCCGTTGCCAACCAACGCCGTCATCGAAACCATCCTGAGCCGCAGCGCCGCCAAGTACTACGACGCTACCGCCACCCTGAGCGATGATCAGATCCGCGCCCTGGTACGCATCGGCACATCTGCCCCGACCTCCTTCCACCTGCAGAACTGGCGCTTCATTGCCGTACGCTCGGCAGAAGCCAAGGCGCGGCTGCGTCCGATCGCCTGGAACCAGCCCGCGATCACCGAAGCGGCCGTGGCTTTCATCATCATCGGCAGGCTGGCCGATGCCAGCACGGTCCCCGACCGTCTGGCGCCCGTGGTGGAAGCCGGTATCATGCCGGCGCAGCTGGTGCCGGAATGGGAGATCCCCGCTCGCGGTCTGTATGACGATCAGCCGCAGCGCCAGCGCGACGAAGCCGTGCGCTCGGCGACCTTCGGCACCGCGGCGATCATCTACGCGGCCCGTTCGCTGGGCCTGGGTTCGACGCCGATGATCGGTTTCGACGCCGAGGCGGTGCACCGCGAGTTCGGCCTGGCCGAAGACGAAGTGCCGGTCATGCTGCTGACCGTAGGGCCGGAGCGAGCCGGCAACTGGCCGCAGAAGCCCCGCATGCCCGTGGCCGATGTCCTGGACTTTGCATAATTCAAAATCAATTTAAGACCTTATGGAGACTACAATGGCTAGAACTGTTGCTCTGAAGCAGGAACAAGTGCCGGCGGCATCGAAGCAGACGCTCGATGCTTTCACGAGGAACATCGGTTTCACCCCCAACATGATGGCGGCCTTCGCGCAGAGCCCTATCGCGTTCAACTCCTGGGCTACCCTGCTCGGTGCTTTAAGCAAGGCGCTGGATGTGAAGACACGCGACAGCATCGGCCTCGCCGTCTCCGAAGTGAATGGCTGCAACTACTGTCTGACGGTTCACAGCTTCACGGCCGAGCATATGGCCAAGCTGCCGGCCGATGACATCATCCTCGCCCGAAAGGGCCGGGCCAAAGACCCGAAGCGGGACGCCGCCGTCCAGTTTGCACGCCAAGTCATCGAGACCCGCGGCCACGTCAACGACGCCGATCTGAAAGCCGTCCGCGATGCCGGCTACACGGATGCGAACGTCATCGAGATCGTCGCGCTCGTGGCCATGTACTCGCTGACGAACTTCTTCAACAACGTGTTCGATCACGACAACGACTTTCCGGCCGTCGCGCCGGCCGGCTCGATCTGAGCTCGGTCCTCTCGCAACCTCACGAAGCCATTGGAACTATCAAATGAATATTCTCCATATTGATTCCAGTCCGCGATCAGAATCGCATAGCCGTCAGCTTTCGGCGGCGATCGTCGAAAGGCTTCTCGAGGTTGCACCGGGGGCGAGCATCAGTCGCCGTGATTTGGGCGTCAAACCCTTGCCCCACACCCTGGCCGAGTACGCGTTTGCACTGTCGACGCCGGCCACCTTGGCGTCTCCACCAAAGGGTTCCTTGGATATTTCCGAAGCGCTTATCGAGGAGGTCGAGGCCGCCGATGTGATCGTCATCGGAACGCCCATGCACAACTTCACCATTCCCTCGGCCCTCAAGGCGTGGATCGACCAGATCCTGCGCGTTGGCCGCACCATGAAGTCGACGCGCGCCGGAAAGGTGGGAATGCTTCGGGACTGTCCGGTGTTCATCGGCGTCGCTTCAGGGGGCGTCTTCTCCGGCCCGCGAGCAAACCAGCCCGATTTTCTCATGCCGTATCTGTCGCTGGTACTCAACTCCATCGGACTGAAAACCCTGCAGTTCCTCTCAGTAGAGGGAACCGGGTTCATGGACCGGGAGCAAGCCGCGCTGGCGAGGGAGAAGGCCCTCGCGGTCATCGACCTGACGGTCGTGCGAGAGCTTGGGGACGTCGATGCTTGGCGTGCAGTGCTGGCAAGTACCGGTCGATTACATTGCGAAGCGCATGCGGCCCCGGGAAGCGTCGCACCGACCGTATTCTGACGGCGCAGCAAGCTCTTGGCACGTCCGCATTCTAATCCGCCGCCCTTAGCCTGGCTTAACGAGGTCTTTCGATGGTTTTACCTAGTGCTACGCTTCCCCAGATCGGCGACAGGATCACCGACAAATCAACACCGCCCGATGACAGTGCCGTCCGCAAATGGATCGGACCCGGGACGTTCGAGCATTGGGCCGAGCTGCGGAACTGGATCGACGAATTCTACCCCGCAGTTTTTACGCCGGACTGGCTCTACGGCGGTAAGAAGCGCGGTTGGTCCTTGCGATACAAGAAGACCAAGGCGTTCACCACCCTGGTGCCGGAATACCGACGGCTTTCGGCCGTCGTGGTCATGGGCAGAGCGGAGCGAGAGAAGTTTGAGGAGCAACGCTATATCTGGCGTCCGCAACTGATCAACCTCTACGACGAAGCCAAGTCATACATCGACGGAAAATGGCTGACGATCGCCATATCGTCGGCAGACGATCTGCATGATGTAAAGGAGCTTCTTATAATGAAGCGCCCGCCAAAGCCGCGCGGCTGATGGTCACAAAAATCCGGATTTGGGGCGCAAATGGCTCCGACGACCAGAGCAGCAATTTACCCCGTAGTGACGGACCAGGCGGCAGGTACCGCCGGGATGAAGCTGGTGGAGCGGCCCGAGCCGCAGGCGGCGATAAACGATGTCGTCGTTCAGATTCATGCTTCGGGATTCGTCGGAACTGAGTTGGCGTGGCCCTCGACCTGGATCGATCGCAGCAACCGTGAACGAACACCGTCGATTCCGGGTCACGAGCTGGCTGGAGTGGTCATCGCTCTCGGCTACGGCACGACGGGGCTGTCGCTGGGGCAGCGGGTGTTCGGACTCGCCGACTATCACCGCGACGGCACGCTGGCAGAATATGTGGCCATGGAGGCTCGCAACCTCGCGCCACTGCCTGGCGATGTCGACTTCACGGTTGGCGCGAGCCTGCCGATCTCAGGTCTGACCGCGTGGCAGGGACGGTTCCAGCACGGCCGCCTTCAGGCAGGCCAGAGTGTGCTTGCGCACGGCGCGGCAGGCGCAGTCGGTTCTATGGTAACGCAGCTCGCATGAGAGGCTGGCGCCTATGTCATCGGCACACCAATCCCGTCGTATTCGACCTGCTGAAAGCCGCAGCGGACGAGGACGGAATCCTTTACCAGCTCCAGGCCTATGGGGACAAAGCCCGACCGACGCGCGTCTGGTCCATACCAATCGGGGCGGCGTGGCGACGGGGCTCCGCTCGGTGCCCCTGCGCTACATATGCACACGCGCTTCGAAGTAATTTAAATGGATGACGTGGAAGCGACCATCCGGCTGGTTTGTTAGTATTGTCGACGGGTCCGTCCGGATACTTGATTTCACACCGTGGTGACTGGGTTATCGGCGGACGCGATGTAGGAATCGGATCGCCCATTATCGAAGCCTGCCTGTCCGAGCAGTCGTCGCATGGTCAAAGCGTTCTTGGGTGCGAAGCCTTCGTAGTCGTTGTTGAAATAAACCCAGGCTCTCCGCGCCCCACTGTCGCGTATCCGCTCGGCCCACTCGATCAGCTCGCTGTCAGTGTAGTCGTGCCGGTACCAGCGCTCCGGGCCGTGCATTCGCACGTAGATATCGTCGGCTGTGCGAACCAGAACGTCCGGAAGTCGGGGAGCGCTGCAAGAGCAGAATATCGTGCCTTTCTCCCGGAAAGCGGAATAGACGGTCTCATTCCACCAGCTTTTATGACGAAACTCCACGACGTTGCGGCGTGTGTGATCGAGCTGGCCGAGAATAGCGATGAGCCTTTCCTCGGTGAAACGATAGCTCGGCGGGAGTTGGAATAGGAAACAGCCCATCCGTTCGCTAAGGATGTCAGCAATCAGTCCAAAGTCCTTGACCAGGATCTCGGTGTCCTCGAACTTCCTGATATGTGTGATCAACTCACAGACCTTTACGGTGTAGACGAACGTGCGCGATCCTGGTTGACGAAGCCAGCTTTTAACGTTCGCGACGGTCGGCCAGGAATAGAAGGATGCGTTTATCTCGACCGTTTCGAACTGCTGCGCATAATGATTGAACCATTCAGATGTCGACATCTCGGCCGCATAGAAATTCCCGCGCCATTTCCAGTAGAACCATCCGGAGCAGCCGACATAATACGAGTTCGCCAGTTGCGTAGGTGAGCTGCCCGGCTCTTTCGCCGCCAAGCGCGCGAGGTGCATTTTCTCCGCGCGCCCAATGTTGTCGGCGCGCTGCTTTTCACGGCGCAGCCGGCGGCGCTCGCGTCGCTCTTCGAGCCCAATTTCTCTCTTCGGGGCGCTGATGTCCATTGCATGACCTCTGCCCTCTCAACGGGGAATAGGGCCAATAGCTCCGAGTTGTCTTACCTCAACTGGTCGAACGTACACTGGCGAGGCGCCTTGTCCGGTCGCCACCGCAGCAGCTTTGTGCCATGCCGGAAACGGTTGCCTGTCACATGATCGAAACGGACCTCGACGACCAGTTCCGGCCGCAGCGGCTCCCAGTCGCCACTGCGCTGCGTGCTCCAGCGGCTCGGCCCGCCAGGCGCGTTGCCCGTGAAACCTGGCGATTCGCGCAATGCCTCCAGACGGCCGGTCAGCGCGGCCCGTTCGTCGTTGGAAATAGTGGAGGTGAAGCCGACGTGGTCGAGCTTGCCGTCCTCGTCATAGAGACCGAGCAGCAAGGATCCTACTTCGCGCCTCTCCGCAAGATAGCGGAAGCCGCCGACGACGCAGTCGGCCGTCCGCATCCGCTTAACCTTCACCATGGCTCGCTCGCCAGGCAGATACGGACCGTCGAGCTGCTTCGCGACCACACCGTCGGTCTTGCCGCCTGAGTCCCCCAGCCACTTTTGGGCCTGTTTAAAGTCCAAAGTCGCAGGAGAAAGTTCGATTCCCGCGTTTCCTATGGATTTGACCAACGCCTCCAGCGCGGCACGTCTCTCGGAGAGCGGCCGGTCGGTGAGAATCTGTCCGGTTTGATCAGCCAGCATATCGAACAGCATCAGCTTGGCGGGCGTCTCGACCGCAAGTTTGCGAATGCGGCTTTCGGCCGGATGAAGACGCATCTGTAAGGCGTCAAAGGAATACTCGCCGCAGCATTCGATCAGGATCTCGCCGTCGATGACGATTTGCGTCCCCGACAGGTCGCGTAAGAATTCGACAAGCTCAGGAAAATACCGTGCGAGCGGCTTTCCGGACTTGGCGCGGATGTCGACCGCATCGCCGGCCTTGAACGCCAGGCAGCGAAATCCGTCCCACTTGGGCTCGTATTGCCAGACACCCTGATCATCCGGGATGGCGTCAGCACGTTTCGCTTCCATGGGAGCTGTGTCGGTCGACAGGGGAAATGGGGCCGAGGTGCTCATCTGTCGTCCGCGCTCAGCGAGGTGCTTTCCAAAGGTCGATAAGCGGACCGTCGCCACCGTAGACGGGATCCTGTCGGGGTTTCGCGACTTTCGGAACGGTCTTGACCGCGCAGGCATGGTCTTCGCTGCTGCTGCATTCGTTGTAGGTCCCGTCCGGCGGATAGGCGCCGACGACCAAAAAGTCGTCGCTGGCGTCGAGACACTCGTGGCCCGTGCCCGCCGGCAAGATGGCGACGTCGCCTGCCTTGATTGTCAGAGAGCGCCCACGCTTGCCGCCGAACTGCACCTTCCCCGTTCCACGCGCGATCCCAAGGACCTCATGAATACGGGAATGGTAATGCACATAGTCGTAGATGCCGTTTCGCCAGGACCCTTGCCAGCCATTGCGTGCGAAGAGGTCCTCAAAGATTGCGGCCGGATCGAAATCGGCAGGCAACATCGCCACGCCGCGATAGACGATCAGCGGCCAGAACGGGTGGTTGGGAATGATGCCGTCATCCTCGAAACCGAAAGTGTTCGCCTTGCGCGAGCGGACCAACCGATCGAGATCGTCGCTCGAGGGCCGCTGCCAGCCCGTCATCTTCTCGACGATCTTCTTTGCGCTTTCGAGTATGGGCATCATGTCTCTCCGGCCGGCGCGTCGACTGGGTGCAGAGGGGCGACCGCAGGGCCGTTGAGTACGGTCCCATCGGAAGCAAAATGCGACCCGTGACAGGAGCAGTCCCAGCACTGCTCGGTGGAATTCCAGGCCACTTCGCATCCGGAATGCGTGCAGACGGCTGAATGAAGATGAAGCTTTCCGCCCATGTCGCGGCAGGCGGCGATTTTGTGGAGGCCCTGGCGAAGAATCCCCCCTTGTCCAGACGCCAGCTCGCCCGGTGACTTCAATTCGCCCGGCAGCAGATAGCCGCCGAAATTTTTGACTGCGGACAGGTTTTCCCGAACATAGTTGACTACGCCGGAGGGCGTTTTGCGGGATGGCGCATAAACCGACGTCCACGGGTTCTCGTTACCCAAGATTAGGTCCCTGACGAGCAGGCCGGAAAGCGCGCCATGCGTCATGCCCTGCCCGGAGTCGCCGGTGACAACATAGACCGACTTGCTGTCGGGATTGAGCCCGATGAAGGCGCAGTAGTCGATCGTGTCGAGGACCTGCCCCGACCAGCGGTTCACCTTTTTGCCGAGGGTCGGAACGATGGCACGGATCCATGCCTCGACCGCCTCGAAGCGTATGTCGCCATCGTCGGCTTCGCCCGATTTGTGATCGGCGCCACCGGCGATCAGATAATCGACTGAGCCCGGACCGGGATTGATCCGTACGTAGTGATAGGGGTCGCCGGTATCCCAGAACAGCGCATCGGGCAGATCGCCGCGCGGTAAGGTGAACGCCATCGCATAAGTGCGATATGGCGACATTTTGGTGTGCAGTTCGAAGCGATCGTTGATCGGCGAGTTTGTGGCGACAACGGTAGTCGCCGCTTCAATCACACCACCGTTTTCGGTCGAGACGCGCACGCCGCCCTCCGGCAATTCCTCAACGGAGATCACGGGGCTGTTGGCGAAGATGCGTCCGCCTTTGTCGCGGATTGCCGTGGACAAACCGCGGAGATATCGCAGCGGATGGAAGGTCGCCTGATTGGCGTAACGAAGCACAGGCGCCTTCTCGAAACCTTTGAGCGGCACGCCGGTGACCAGTTTAGCGGCCGCGCCAACCTTTTGTGCCGCCTCGAATTCCTCCTGTCGCTGATCGCGGGCCTCCTTGGGGTCCACCCCCATCGCCGGAAACAGGAAGGCGTCCAGCCTGCGGAAATTGCAATCTATCCCCAACTCGGCGACGTTCTGCTCGATGCGCGCAACCGCTGCCTCCTGGCTTTTCTGAAATAGTCTTGCCGTCTCTTCGCCGCGCAAGTTGATCAGCGCGCTCAGGCCGTCGTCGCAAATCGGCGCCAAGTGCGCCGTGGTCCGCGATGTCATGCCGCCGGCGATCGGGCCGCGATCGATGACGATCACCTTTTGACCGACGCTGGCAAGCTCGTAGGCCACTGACAGCCCGGCGATCCCGGACCCGATGATCACGGTGTCGCAGCTCTCCTTGCCGCTGAATCGCGGCGCGTCAGGATAGACGTCCACATTCATCCAGAGCGATCGGGTTTGTTCGTCAAGCGCGTTCATGCCGATACCTTCGGACCACTGCCGGTCAGCCGGATGCCTTCTGGTTGACCTTTCGTTCGGCGATCGTGGTCAGCTTCTTGTCGGCCGCCTTTTCCTCGTTGAGCGTTGTGGTGAGAAGGCGGGCGACAGCCGCATTGCCGCTCTCCTGCGCCCACGCGATCAAGGTTCCGTAGCGGGTGATCTCGTAGTGTTCGACTGCTTGCGCCGCAGTGATCAAGGCGGCGTCGAGCACCTTTTTCTCGGCAACGTTGCTGGCAATCTCGTTTGCTTCCTTGATGATGCCGTCTATCGCCGGGCAGGTCGTCCCCTTGGGCTTCTCGCCGATGAGCTCGAACGCTTGCTCGAGGCGTTGGACGTGTTTTTCCGTCTCATCAAGGTGCGCCTTGAAAGCCGCCGTCAGATCCCGGTTGGTTGTCTTTTCGACCATGTCGGGCAGGGCCTTCAGGATCTGCTTCTCCGCATAATAGATGTCCTGCAGTACATGGAGGAACAGATCGTCCATCGTCTTGATGTCTTTCGTAAACAGCCCCACGGCGCGCTCCTGGTTTCGCGTTTCTGGAAGATCTGTTGAGAACGCGCGGATCTACCAGCCGTTCCGGTCGCCGTGATCGATCGGCAATGTCACAAGAACGAATGCGTCCGTCCACCGTTGCGGCTTGTCGGGCAAACGAAAGCCCGGCCTCCCCAATGTTGGAAGACCCCATGACCGATCGCTGGTCCCTTCAAGATCCAGAAAGCTATACCCGGCGCCGCCTTTTCCCGAGCAACCGCAGGCCATGCCGGGCCTCGCCCGAAAAATGGATCCGGTACCCGACCATGGCGAGGAGAGCTATCGCGGCTCTGGTCGGCTGCAAGGGCGCAAGGCGCTGGTGACAGGCGGCGATTCAGGAATCGGCCTTGCCGCTGCGATCGCTTTTGCCCGAAGGCGCGGACGTCGCTATTTCCTATCTGCCGGAAGAAGAGGCGGACGCCAAGCGGGGGTCTGGACATTCTGGTCATCAACGCCGGCCGGCAGCAGTACCGGGAGAAGATTGAGGAACTGTCGACCGACGACTTCGACAAGACTATGAAGGCCAACCTCTATGCGCTGCATTGGATCGCGCAGGCGGCAGTTCCCCATCTACCGGCCGGCGCCTCTGTCATCACGACGGCTTCGATCCAGGCCTATCAGCCTTCACCGATCCTTTTGGACTATGCCACGACCAAAGGCTGGGATCGTCGCCTACACCAAAGCACTCGAAAAGCAGCTAATTGAGCGGGGTATTCGCGCGAATGTCGTGGCGCCCGGCCGGTGTGGACTGTATTGCAACCGAGCGGCGGACAGCCGGACGAAAAGGTCGAGAATTTCGGCAAGGGCAGCGACTTTGGCCGGCCAGGGCGGCCGGCGGAGCTGGCACCCGTCTTCGTGCTGCTTGCCTCGCAGGAGGCAAGCTTCAATCAATGGAGAGGTGTACGGTATTACCGGCGGCAAGGGAGTGGCTTGACGAGTTCATCGGGTTGCCCCCGGCATGTTCAACGGCCTCAAACTTCATCGATGTGGGCGGTGTTGGCGTCCGTCAGGGCGGTTCCGGTCGTCCTGTTCTGCAGCTGCTGCATGGCCATCAGCGCAGTTATGCAACTGGCACCGTGTCGCGCCATTGGTAGCCGCCAAATCGCACCATCGTGTGCCCCGATCTGCGCGGTCCGCCGGCATCCGCAAGCGCGTCAGCCCGCACACGCTGCGCCACAGCTTCGCCACCCACCTGCTCGAACAGGATGTCGATATCCGCGTCATCCAGGTGCTGCTTGGCCACAGCAAGCTCGATACCACCGCGCTCTACACCAAGGTCTCGACGCGGACGATCCATGCGGTCGCAGGACGGCTCGACCGGCTGATGGCGCTGATGGAAAGCAAGACGCCGCCCGCCTGAGCCGTGCGCCTCGATCGAGGTTGCCGACATCTTCCGTGCTGCCGGCCCCGCCTATCGGGCCGCCCATGCAGGCATCTGAGCCTCGCCCAGCTCAAAGTGATGTCGGCGATCGAGCATTGCCGCACCGCGGCGCTCGGCGGTCACGTCGAGCCCTGTGAGGACTGCGGCCAATGGCGGATCGCCTATAAACTCCTGCCGCAACCGGCACTGTCCCAGGTGCCAGGGCGCGGCCGTGCGTACATGGCTGGCCTAGCGCGAGGCCGACCTGCTGCCGGTCGGCTACTTCCATGTCGTGTTCACGCTGCCCGCCGAGGTCGCCGCCATTGCCTTCCACAACAAGGCGCTGGTCTACGACCTGTAGTTCAAGGCGGCATCGGAGGCGATGCTGACGATCGCGGCTGGACACCATGGGCGCGCGTGGGTCCATCGCCGCAGATTGAGCGCCTGCGGCTGGAGGCTGAATCAGGGCATGCCGGTTCATGGAGCGGTCTCCCGGATCGGTGCCGATGCGTTCGGAGGTCCCCGCGGCTGCCTCCTCCCCCGTTCGAAAACCTCGATGACGATCATTCGTCCGCCACAGCAGGGGCATGGCGGTCGGAAGTCCTCCGGTTCGTCTGCTTCTATCCCAGTCGCTTCCCTCTAGGGCGGGACCTCGATGGCATCTCCAGGTCGGCAACAAAAAGTTGAGGTAACGATTTCCAAAACCAAAAGTTGACGTCGCCTTTGAGGTAGCGTATGAATTTACGCGTCGATATTGCTTGCTGAGCTTTGGTTATCGCGCGTTTGGCACCGCGCCCTGAACGAACCTTCCCTTCAAAATCGTCATCATCACAAATCGGCAGCGCTCTCGCGTCGCCGTCGTACAATCTTGCTATGAAAGGGTTCATCATGACCACTGGCACAGTTAAATGGTTCAATTCCACCAAGGGCTTCGGCTTCATTCAGCCTGACAATGGCGGCGCAGACGCCTTCGTTCACATCTCTGCCGTCGAGCGCGCCGGAATGCGCGAAATCGTCGAAGGCCAGAAGATCGGCTACGAAATGGAGCGCGACAACAAGTCGGGCAAGATGTCTGCCTGCAACCTGCAGGCCGTTTGATTGGTTCAGCTTTCCTTTGACCACGGATGTACTGGCACTGATGAAAGCGTGAGACCAAGCGAGGTCAGGCTGAAATAGCCTGACCTTTTTTATTTCCGGCCCACCGACCGGCTAATTTTGGCGTGTATCGCCGCCTCTTGTCGATGGCTGTCAAGACCAAGGAGATCTGGATGTCCGAAAAATCCAGCGAGCTTCAGACGATTAATACCGCCTGGCAGATCGCCATCCAGGAGATCCTGCGAATGATTGTGCGGGATATTTACAGGACGGACGGTGAAGCTGCGTTCAAGTCACATATCAAGCGCATCGAAGAAGCTGCGGTCGACAGTATTTACACGGACCTGAGGCTTCGAGGGACCGACGAATGGACCGAGGTTCTTGTCAAGGAGAAGGCAAGCAACTTCGTCACCACGCTTCTGACATCCTTCACCTTCAATCGGGTCTGAGGCAAAGCCAGCCTTCGCGACAACGGCTTGTTGGCCTTTGCGCATTAACGCACGTTTGAAATTTAACCTTTCATGTAATTGTTGCGAAATCCGACGCTTATTTCCGGGCACATGCATCAGCCCGCCTGAAGTGCTTGCACACCTTTAGAGAAAGCATAATCCTCCACGCGGGTTTCAGCCATGCCCCAGATCCGGCTGATGCCCGACCGATCCATTGAACTGAGTTGCTCACCCACCTTCGACGGTGAAGTTTTCCAGTGCACCACCTCAGCAACCGGATTGATATTGCTCGCTGCTCACTCCCGGTGATAATGCAATCTTTTCCTCTAGGGCCGTTGCTGGAATGGGCAAATATCGGGAACACCGTCAGTCGCGAAGCCAGGGCTTCGAGCGCGATAGCCAGCATGAGAGTTCGGAACCGAGTTATTTCGACCGCAGGCCAGCACCAACCCGGCTTTCGTCAGGGACGACCTTCTTGCATGATGCTGAGGTACTCTGGTTAAACGCCGAGAAGGGTTTCGGCTTCTTGAGGCTCAGCGATGGTTCTGATGCCTTCATTCACCTCTCGAAGTTGCAGGCCGCGGGATATGACAGCGTTCCCGAGGGGGCACGCCTGAAGGTCCGAACCGAACCCGGCCAGAAAGGGGCCCAGGTTGTCGAAGTTGTCTCTGTAAGCGTAGGAGACGGTGCGTCCTCCCCGACGGTTGCGAAGCGATCCGCCGAAGCCGCAGGTCCTGCACTGGAACGCGAAGAGCAGGAAGCCGCTGGCGTCGTAAAGCGATACGATCTGAACAAGGGCTTCGGATTCATCGCGTTGGATGGCGGGGAGAAGGACGTGTTTGTCCATGCGACTACTTTGACCCGCAGCGGCGTGGCAAACCTGGAAGTCGGCCAGAAGGTGATCATCACTTACAGTCGAGGCCATAAGGGGCTTGAGGCGCGAACAATTCGGGCGTGCTGACCGATACGCTGCATCCAGGTACCTGCGTCTAGCAGGACAAGACTGCGGCGGCGTACCCAGGGAATCGGTATAAGATTTTTAAGATTTAATGAGTCGGTGTCGCTGACGGGGAGTGTCCGATGACAAATGTGGTGACGCTGCACGGCGACAAGCGGTGGAAAGCCGTGCTTGAATATCAGCACGAGAATGGGCCCATCAGCATCGAACATTTCCTCGAAGAGATTACCGAGCTGCACTTGATCATCGAGCACGGACCCGACTGGAACACGCTAATCCGCTGCACGGTCACGCTGAACCGGCCGGACGGTGGCGAAGAACAGAACAGTGTCGAAAAGGCCTGGCAAAACGAACGAGGATCAGGGTGACAGATCCGGCCACAAGGATTGAACGATACGCCAATGAATCGAGTGTCGGCTAGACGCTGGCAATTAAGCGAGATCGACGGCATCGCAATGTGGGTAAGTTGGCGCGGGACCGGGGTCGGCGCGCAAAGGTGGCCGGGAGCAGGCCGGTCGTTGGCCCTTCCCGTTGGTAGGCGTTAGCCGTTATCGTCCGCTTCAGAGGACATCTTAGCGCTGGTTTAGTATGATACCTGCGTCTCAAACCTATCGGTACATCAACGCGTACGCGCCAGCACATAGGACGATGCGCGCCTATGCAATCTCGCATACAGTGAGGAAGACCATGCCCTTTAGCGACGAGAATCATCCTCTTTGGCAGGTAAAAAACCTTGCGCGCTCTTCATGCGGCGGGGGTCGCCCTCTGGTCGTGGAGCGTAGAAACGGACGCCTTCGCGATGGACGAGCAGGGTTTCGCCCTTTGGGGATTGGCGCAGGCCAACAAGGTTACGTTCGAAGACCTCTCGTCTCGCATTCACCCTGCGGACCGGGACAGGGTGCGTGCTGCATTTACCGCAACGCGGGCTTTGGTGGGGGCGTATGAAATCGACTTCCGAATATTGTTAGGCGAGCACATCCGATGGATTTCCGCGCGCGGCCTGGGCAATGACGAGGGCCTCCACGAAGGTCAAATGTCGGGCGTCTTCCTGGACGTCACCGGCCGCAAGCAGGCGGAAGAGGGGCATGAACTCCTGGCTGGAGAGATGAGCCATCGCGTCAAGAACCTCCTCGCCATCGCTGCTAGTCTCACCACTCTGACTTCTCGATCCGTCTCTTCGGTGGAGGAAATGGCGAGGGAGCTTACACAGGGCCTCACAGCTCTCGGCCGAGCTCACGACGTTGTCCGTCCCCTCGCCAGGAACCAGGGGAAGGCGGCATTGCTGGGCGATCTCATAGCCGTGCTCCTGGCGCCCTATGACGATTCGGGCGCCTTCAGTGGGCGCGTTCGCGTCGCTGTTCCGCGTATGGGAATCGGAGAGCAGTCGGCAACAACCTTGGCCTTGGTGATTCATGAACTGGCGACGAATTCCCTAAAGTATGGCGCCCTCTCTGTTACATCGGGGACCCTCGATATCTCGGGCGAGTCCACGGAGACGGAGGTCTGTGTAGTATGGACGGAGCGAGGTGGTCCGTCGGTCGCCCATGCCGGGCCCGAAGGCTATGGAAGCAAGCTGCTCCAACGAAGCGTGACGGGCCAACTTGGAGGTTCCATCGTGACTGATTGGTCGGACGACGGCATTATCGTGAGGGTCACAATGAACGCAGCCAAACTGGCAACATGATGGGAGGGCCTTGAGTGGAATGATCCCGGTTGGTCTCAGTCGGACCGATGGGCCCTTTGGGAGCTTGCCTGCCACTGAGAATTTCCTCCATCTGAGATTAGAGTCCGGGCCTTCATCGAAGGACGGACTGATGAAGCGAAAGCGGTTTACGCAGCCAGACTCTTCCGGTTCAATGTCTTGAAATGCCGATTTGGAACCGAATCTCGTTCAGGGTATTGAATCGAGCCACGTATTCGAGTTCCGCATGCCGGTCGTAGAGGTCGTCCTCCAGCAAAAAGGCCCACGGCGTCGGGACTCAGAATCTACCCCTACATATTCGCTGCCAGCATTTCGCCCGTTCCAGCTCTGCACCCTGACTGACGGCATTCCGGTGGGAACGAACTGGCTCTTCGAGATGAAGTTCGACGGCTATCGGGCGCAGCTCGCCCTCTCCGGTGAAAACGTCGCAATCGATAGCCAGGGCCGCACGAGTGATCACAAGGTCGGCACCCTTCACGGCGGAAGTAATCCACGGGATCCCTTTTGATTTGCACGGGCGTCCCTTTGAAACGCCCGAGGATCCGCTCATGGGCGTCCGGCAGATCGTATTGAGCCCCTTGTTCCACGAGGAGTCCGAGACTGTAGCGAAAATGGTGCAGGAGATGATGGTGACGAAGCTCAACCCCCGCGGACGTGCCCGACCGGCTTGTCGGCCATGTCGTTGACGACCTTCGCCTTGATCATCTGTGAGTTCGACGCTGCTCACCACCTATCGAAAGCGAAGAGCCTTCATTCCGCTTAGGTCCACGAGCAGACTGGCAGCTTTCGGAACGTCTGGGTCTTTGGAAAATGCGGCAATGTAAAATGGGACTTTCACACTATGAGATATGATCATGCCGCCTTGACGATCCGGAACCCCTCAACCTCCTTGACCACCGGAAGGCCTTTCCAGCGATCGGAATCATGCAGGATAATCAGCCGGTCGAGGTTGCCTCCTATCTCGGTGTTGATGCGGTCGATGGTCTTGAGCTGATCCCAAACGCTGCCGACGGCATTGTTGAGCGGCTGGTAGATACCGTCGTGCTTGTGGCCAGTGATCTGCCGAGATGAGTAGACACAATCGCCCGAAAGGACGATGCGACCTCGCGAAGTCTCAACGATTACGAACTGCTGACCCATCGTGTGGCCCTGTCCCAGCCGAACGTGGATGCCTGGCAGGAGATCGTCCCGGTCACCATCGACCAGTGTGAGGCGGTGTTCCACGGAGGCATCGAAGGCGGCGCGCAGATCGTCCGGATCGATGATGGCGGTCAGGTAGCCGTATTGCGGCGGCAGCGCCATCGCCTCGTGCCAGGACAGCAACTCCTGCTTCTGAAGATAGAGGCGGGCCTTGGGAAACTGATCAATCGAGCCCATGTGATCGAAATGCGCATGGCTGACAATAATGTCGGTGATGTCGTCCGGCGCCAGCCCCAGTTCGGCAAGCATGCGAACCGGGGAAATCCACCAAGGTATGCCGAATTTATCGGAGAAGTTGGGGCCGGTTTCGTCCTTCATGAAGCCGGTGTCCACAAGCACGTTGCGGTCGCCGCACCGCGCCAGAATAAAGGAAAAGGGCAGGTCCGTGGGGCCGTCGTCGTACATCCCGTTGACCAGATCTACCCATGGCTGGTCCTTCGACCGCGCGAACTCGATGACATAGATCTCCCAATGCTCAGCCTGTGCCATGTGATCCTCTTCAGCTTTCCGCTAGTGAGCGGCCAAGGCTGGAAAGCCCGACCGCGATGATCAGGATGGCGCCCTGAAACACGTATTGGGAAAAGGTCGGGGCGCCGAAAATGTTGAGGCCGTTGAAGCCGAAAGCAATGATCAGGGCGCCGACCAAAGTTCCCAGGACATGGAACTCGCCGTCGCGCAAGGTTGCCGAGCCGAGAAATACCGCTGCGAACGCCGTCAGCAGGTAGGAATCCGCCGCGCTGGTCGTGCCGCTGCCCAGCCGCGACGCCAGGAGAATGCCGGTGAGGGACGCGCACATCCCGGAAATCACGAAGCCAAGCGTCTTGATACGATCGACGTTGATGCCGGCCAGCCGTGCCGCGGCAGGGTTGCCGCCGACTGCCTGAATCTCCTGGCCGATGGAGGTGCGCTCGACCAGCACCCACAGGATGCCCAGTACGAAAATCATGACGACGATGTTGTTGGGGATGCCGAAGAGCCAGCGGCCGAGCGAAAGCTGAAGGAAGGCCTCCGGTACGCCGGCAACGATGGGTACCCCCGCGGAGTAGGCGAAGGCGATGCCCGTGATGATGGTACCGACGCCCAGCGTGGCGATCACCGAATTGACTTTCATTTTGGTGACGATGAAACCGTTGACGAGGCCGATCAGCGCGCCAAGGGCAAGCACGATAAAAATCGCCAGAGGGATCGGCAGCTTGTCATGGACGATGAAGCCGGTGACGAGAATGCCGTGCAGACTGGCGGCAAAGCCGATCGACAGGTCAAGCTCGCCGACAACGACCGCCAATGTCAGGCCGCCTGCGATGATCATCGCAAGCGAGGCCTGGTTGAGGACGTTGGTGAAGTTGCCCAAAGTCGAGAAGGCCCTCGGCGACAGGGTGGAAAAGGCGACGATCATCGCCAGCAGCCCGAGGATGGTCGCGTAGCGCGCGAACATTCCGAGCGCAGCCTTGCTGCGTGGGGTGAGGCGCCTGTTGTACCTCGAGACATCGCTCATGTGATCATCCCCTCGGTAGAGGGCTCCCGCCCACCGTAGCTTGCCTCGATAATAGCCGAGCGCGACATCGATGCGCCGCTCAGTTCGCGAACGACAAGGCCTTCCGCCATCACCAGCACGCGATCGCAAAGCTCCGGCAGCTCATCGGGTTCGGAGGAGACGACGAGAACCGCCATGCCGGCCGCGGCGAGCTCGCGGATTTGGCGGTGGATCTCCGCGCGCGCGCCGATATCGACCCCGCGGGTCGGTTCATCGAGAATGAGGATGTGCGGCGCGCGCCGCAACCAGCGGCCGATGACCACCTTCTGCTGGTTGCCGCCGCTTAGCCGGCCAACGGGGGTGTCCATGCTTGCCGTCTTGATCGATAGCAGCTTCATCGTCTCGCGAGCGAGCGAGGACTGCGATTTTCGGCTGAGAAGCGGTACCCCGCGACCGAGCACAAGCTTGTCCAAATTGACCAGGCCAAGATTGAAGGCGACGCTCTTCGACAGGAAAAGCCCTTCCGTACGCCGTTCCTCCGGAACTAGGCCGAGCCCGGCGGCAACTGCGGCTTCCGGCGATTTCGGCGCGTAGGGCTTGCCTCTGAGCGTCATGCTGCCCGAGTCGGCGCGATCGGCACCATAGATCAGCCGCACCAGTTCGCTGCGTCCGGCGCCGACCAGACCGCCGATGCCCAGGACTTCGCCCTGGCGAAGTTCGAAACTTACGCCTCGCACCTTGGGCAGGCGTGCAAGGTTCTGGACGCGCAGAACGATGTCATGGTTTTGCGGCGAATATCCAGGCCCGCTGTCGCTGCTGGCATGGTCTGCACCGACGATCGCCTCGACCAACGTTCTCCTGTCCAATCCGGCACGGGTGAATTCGGCGACGGAATCGCCGTCGCGCAGTACCGACACCCGATCGCAGAGTTTCAGGATCTCATCCAGGCGGTGCGAGACGTAAAGCACAGCTACGCCCGAGGCCGAGAGGTCCTTGATGATAAGAAAGAGCTTCTCGCTCTCGGCGGCGGAGAGCGAGGCGGTCGGCTCGTCCATCACGATAAGCCGCGATTTGCGGACCAGCGCGCGGCAGATGTTGATCAACCAGTTTTCAGCGGTCGACAGCCCTTTCACATTTGCGTTGAGCGGGGCGGTGATGCCGACGCGTCTCGCAATGGGCTCGACATCGCGGGCGACGGCTGCCCAATCGGTCAAGCCGAAGCGCGACCGTTTTGGCACGCCGAGCATAATGTTCTGGAGGACAGTCATGCCCGGAACGAAAGCCAGTTCCTGGTGAATGAAGCTCATGCCAAATTCCGTCGCGCGGTGCGCCGTCTCGATGCCGACGGTTTGCCCATCGATCTCGATCGAACCCTTATCGGGATGGTTGAGGCCGGCAAGGATCCTGATCATCGTCGACTTGCCCGCGCCATTGGCGCCGACCAGCCCGTGAACCTCCCCCGCGACAACGTCGAGGGAAGCGCCTCGCAGCGCTTGCGCGCCGCCGAAGGCCTTGCTGATGTTGCGCACGACAAGAAATGGAGGCGCCATGGGTACCCCCGCCTCCATTGCCGTATCTCCTGCCACCCTATCGGTCAAAAGCTGGCTGCACCTATTGTATCGCGTCGGGATGCTTGGCCAGAAAATCCGCCGCCGTATCCTTGGTCACCAGCACGGCCGGCACTTCGGCGGCCTTGGGCGTCCAGCTCTTCCCGGCGGCGGTGATCTCTTCAATCATCTTTGCCATGTTATAGCCCTCGGTATAGCTGTCTTGCCATGCCGTTGCGGTCATGAAGCCGTTTTTGATATTTTCAAGGGCTTGGGCATTTCCGTTGATGCCATATACCATCACATCGGTGCGGTTCTGGGCACGCAGTGAGCCGATCGCGCCGATCGCCGGATCGTCCCAGCAGCCCCAGATCGCCAGGTTCTCGGCGCCCGCCGGATGCGAGGCGAGCCATGCATTGGCGTACTGCGCGCCATCTTCAAAGTAGCCGGGAATGCGCACCTCGTTTTTGGTCACTTTGATATCAGGGTATTTGGCGACCATTTCATCCATGACCTGCTCGCGATTCCGGCAAACTTCACCGGTGTGATAGGTGAGCGCTAGGATGGAACCCTTGCCGTTCATGTTCTTGAGCATCAGGTCCACCACCGGGATGGCCATCGGGCCGCCCGAGCCGTTGGTGGCGGCAACGGTGCCGCCTAGGCCGCCGCCCCAGGTGACGACCGGAATGCCTGTGGAACCCGCAGCGTCGAGCCCTGCGCCGATCGACGAGAACGGGAACACCATGTCGACAATGGCGTGCGCGCCCAACTGAGCGAAATTCTGAATGGCTGCGTTGGCCTGGTCTGCATTGCCCGCCGCGTCTACGACGGTGACTGTCCAGCCGAGTTCGTCGGCCGCTTTGGTTGCGCCCTGGATGTAGCGGACATTGTTGGCTTCCGTGGCGCTGATCGACACGATGCCGAGCAGCGGCTTGTCGGCCGCGCTGGCCCGCGCGCCGGACAATGCCAGGGCTGCGGCGAAAATGCCGAACGTCAGGTTTTTCATGGTTCTCTCTCCCTGTGAGGTTGGACGCGCACCTTCAAATTCAATGCCGATGACCGCCTAACCGTTTCGGCAGATTTTCCGATCTTAGGCGGCTTCGCAAGAAAATTCGTGCAAAGAGGCATAAAATAGGCAAAGGATTCGCGTCAAGGGTCAGCTAAACGATTAGCTAAGAGGGCAGATGGCCACCATAAAAGACGTCGCAAGGGCCGCCGGTGTGTCGACGGCGACGGTTTCCGCCGTCGTCAACGACACGGCCTATGTAAGTCCGGAATTGCGTGGCCGCGTGCTCGCCGCAGTGCGCGATCTTCGCTATGCACCTTCCTTGGTGGCGCGGAATCTGCGCAGCGGCCGCAGCCAGCTGATCGCGCTTGCCGTGGCGGACCTGGCAAACCCGTTTTATGCCCGCATTGTCACGGCGGCGGAGTCGGCGGTCGCCGCCTGGGGCTACTCGCTTGTGCTGTTCAATAGCGACGAGAAGCCCGACATCGAAAGACGCATTCTTTCGCGCATTCGAACACTAGGGTGCGATGGGTCGGTGGTCGTTCCAGTGCGCGCCGAAAGCCACTACCAGCGACGGGATTTCGAGGGCGGCATGCCGGTTGTTCTGCTCGGCCGTTCGATCGGTGGCGCCGGCGTGGACACCGTCACGATCGACAATCTGTCTGCCGGCAAGCAGGCGACCAATTACCTGCTGGATCTTGGCCACCGCGACATTGGCTCGATCACCGGGCCCATGCATTTGACGACGGGCAGCGGCCGGCTGCAAGGGATGCTCGAAGCGATGGCGGCACGGGGACTCGCCCCGAAAAACGGGCATGTCCGTTCCGGCGAATTCCGCGAAGACACCGCCTATTCGGTCGCGCGCGATCTGCTGGGACAACCGGACCGACCAACGGCGCTTTACGTTGCCAATGGCGTAATGGCAATCGGCGTGATGCGCGCCATTGCCGATCTCGGACTCCGTTGTCCCGAGGACATCTCCATCGCCTCAACTGATACGGTCGCGGGAGCAGGGGGGTTGAAGCCGCGCTTGACCCGAACAGAGCATCCGGTCACTGACATGACAAATGAGGCACTCCGCATGCTAATCGACCGTATCGAAGGAAAGGTCGCCTTGCCTGGACGCAACGTGGTCTTCCAGCCAGCGCTCGTTGTGGGGGAAAGTTGTTCGCCAATCAGACCAAATTTGCTCGCAGGCAGCGAACTCTGACGCAACGAATGAGATCATGCAGCCTAAGCAAGGGCGGATGGGGAGTAAGATACCGGCGCGGTGGCAGGCGATGAGATTGACCATAGTTTGGAAGACCAAATTTCACGCTGAGAGCCATCACGTAGTCCATAATCCGACCGCTGAATAAACGGGGAACGCGCTCAAGCTTCTACACGATCGCCGAAACGACTTCGCACACGACGTCAGCGGCCCCACTTAATTCCGGACGACGACAGATAATTGCGGACATCACAGTGCCGCCAATTGGCGTGTTTGTGACTTTCAGTCCACAGGCTTAGTCTAGCTGACCTGTATAATAGCGTCCGGGCCGGCACCGCAGACGATCACGCAGATACGCTCGCCTTGGTTCAGGCGCACCCGGTGTTCGGCAAGCGCCGCCATCGCGGCGGCGCCGCTGAGGTCGGCCGCAAGGCCCATTTCGAACCACAGGTTTTTTGCGGCGCGCAGCATCTCGTCGTCGTCGACCAGCACAATCTCATCGACCTTGTCGCGGACAATGTCGAAGATGCGGTCGTCGGTCTTGGCACAGGCCATCGTCGCCACAGAGGTCGTCACTTTGTCCAGCGCCATATTGCGGCCGGCTTCGAGTGCGCGCAGCAGCACCGGCGAGCCCGTCGCCTCGATGCCGACGATGCGCACATGCGGCGCCAGCGCCTTGATCGCGGTCGCCACGCCGCTGACCAGCCCGCCGCCGCCCATGGCGACGAGCACCGTCGTAACATCGGGCATCTGGTCGAGGATTTCGAGGCCCACCGTGCCTTGCCCGGCGACCACCGCCGGGTCGGCGAAGGGATGGAAGTAGACGGCACCGGTTTCGCTGACAAAAGCCTGCGCCGCTTCGTTGGATTCGTGCCATGCCGATCCAACGATACGGGTGGCCGCACCCCAGGCCCGCAGTTTCTCGATCTTGGCGGGCGAGGCGTTGGTCGGCAGGAAGATGGTTGTCGGCACACCGGCCATGAAGCCCGCACGGGCGGTAGCTATGCCATGGTTGCCACCCGACGCGGTGACGATGCCATGTTCCAGCCCGGCGGGGTCGAGCGAGAGCAGCCTGTTGGTAGCGCCGCGCGCCTTGAACGATCCGGTGACCTGCAGCAGTTCCAGCTTCAGCATCAGATTGACGCCGCCGGCAAGCGGCGTCTTGAGGTTGCCGGCGGCGATCATCGGCGTGTGCCTGACATTGCCCTCGATGCGGGCGGCGGCGGCGCGAATGTCCTCGAGCGAGATCACGCCAGCTCTCCTTCATAGCGGGTGGCGACGGTGACGCAGCAATTGCCGACAGCGACGCGGCCAGGCTGGCGGCGGCCATAGACAATGCCGTCGGACAGATAGCGCACAGTTTCCGGCGTTCGGCCGGGATCGGCTAGATTGTGGATGCGGCCGGCTTCCTCGCCGGCGTTCACTTTCGTCCCCAGCGCATGGAACGGCTCGAACACGCCGTTGACGGTTGCCAGCACATAGCCGTCATGGCCGGGGATGCGCAGGATGTTTTCGGGCCTCGCGGCAGGCGGCTTGCCGGTCGGCGGCAGCACGCCGAGGTGGCTCAGCACATTGCGCACGCCCTTGCGACAGATGCCGAGCGCATCGAGTGAAACCGTGCCCGCGCCGGCCATCTCGGTGCCGACGGTGGTCAGTCCGGCCCGCACCGACGTGGCCGTGGAGGTGCGCGGCTCGCCGAGATTGTCGATGACGACGGTGAGCGGAGCATCGAAGGCGAGCACCGCTTCCATGTTGCGCTTGCGGTGGGCGGCGTCGGGCGCCGGCTCGATGATGGCGCTGGGCAGGATGTTGAGCGAGGAACCGCCGGAGTGAAGATCCACATAGGCATGCCCAAGCGGCATGACGACGTCACTGACATAGGCCGAGATCTGCTGGGTAATAGTGCCGGTCGGATCGCCCGGGAACGTGCGGTTGAGGTTCAGCCCATCGACAGGCGAGGTACGGCGGCCGGCCAGCACGGCCGGCAGGTTGATCGCCGGCAGGAAGATGATACGGCCGCTGACCATGCCCGGGTCGAGATCGCGGATGAGTTCGCCGAGCGTGATCGGCCCCTCATACTCGTCGCCATGGTTGCCGGCCTGCAGGATGACGGTCGGGCCGTTGCCGTTCTGGATCACCGCGAGCGGAATGCGGGTCGCGCCCCAGGCGTCGTCATGCGGCGAATGCGGAATGTCGACGAAGCCGATCTGCTTGCCGGAACGGTCGAAATCGATGGTGGTGCGGGCGGTGGACATGCGGGCCATGTTCTCTCTTTGAAACTCTGCGGGGTTGGGAGCGGGCGAGGGAGAGGCGGCGGGAGCGGAAGGCCCCCGCCGCCGAAAGCTCAGATCGGCGGCAGGGTCGGCAGGGTGGTGCCGATCCACTTCTGCGACAGCGCCGAGAGCGAGCCGTCGAGCATGCCGAGATGGATGTAGGTGTCGAGCCAGCGCAGCAGCTCGGGGCTGCCCTGCTGGATGCCGATGTAGCAGGGCGAGAATTGCAGGATGAATTTGGGCTTCAGCTGTACCTTGGCGTCCTTGTCCATCAAATCCTTGGCCACGACATCGGCGGTGGCCAGCAGTTGCGCCTGGCCGGAGGTGAAAGCTGCCGCGGCGGTGGCGTCGTCGTCGAAGCGCACGATCTTGGCGTTGGGCGCGGCCTTGGTCAGTTCGAGATCCTGCGTCGTGCCGCGCGCAACGGCTATGGTCTCGTCCTTGAGTTCGGCCGGGCTCTTCACCGTGATGCTGTCGGGGCCGAAGACGCCGATCGATAGCGCCGCATAGGGCGAGGTGAAGGCGATCTGCAGCGCGCGTTCCGGCGTCGCGCCCATGGCGGCGATGACGATGTCGAGGCGGTCGGTGACCAGATAGGGCACGCGGTTGGCCCCGGTGATCTGCTGCAGTTCGAGCTTGACGCCCAGCGCCTCGGCGATCTTTTTGGCCATGTCGACATCGAGACCGACCGGCTCGTTCTTGGCGTCGACCGAACCGAAGGGCGGCACGTCGATCGGCACGCCAATGCGCACCGTGCCGGCGGTCAGGATTTTCTGCAGGTCGGCCGCTCGCGCCGGCATTGCCGAGACGGCGCCGGCCAGGAGCACGGCTGTGACGATCCTGGTGAGATGCTTGAACATGGAATTTCCCCTTTTTCTGGTTGGACTTTCTTTTCTTAGTGAAGGACGGCGCTCAGGAAGCTCCTGAGTTCGGCCGTACGAGGCTCGAGCAAGGTCTCACGCGCTGGCCCATCCTCGTGGATGCGGCCCTCGTGCATGAAGATCACGCGGTCGGCGACGTTCTTGGCAAAGTTCATCTCATGGGTGACGAGCATCATGGTCATGCCTTCGCTGGCGACGCTTTCGAGCACGCGCAGCACTTCGCCGACCAGTTCCGGGTCGAGGGCGGAGGTGATCTCGTCGAACAGCATCAGGGTCGGCTGCATGGCCAGCGAGCGCGCGATGGCGACGCGCTGCTGCTGGCCGCCGGACAATTCGTCGGGATAGGCAAGCAGCTTGTCGGCGAGGCCGACCTTGGCGACCACGGCGCGGGCGACTTCGCGGGCGGCCAGTGTGTCGAGCTTGCGCACCAGCTTCAGCGCCAGCGTGACATTGCGCTCGACATTGAGGTGCGGGAACAGATTGTAGCTCTGGAACACCATGCCGGCGCGCTGGCGCAGAAGGTTGAGGTCGGCCCTCGGGGCGGTGACGTCGATCCCATCGACGACGATACGACCGGCCTGCACCTTCTCCAATCCGTTGATGCAGCGAAGCATGGTCGACTTGCCCGAGCCCGAGCGGCCGATGATTGCTACGATCTCCCCTTTTTCCACGTTGAGCGAGATGCCCTTCAGCACCTCGAGCGCGCCGAAGCGCTTGCGGATATCGGCGATTTCAACGAGCGACATGAAGTCTCCTTTCCAGCATGCGGGCGAGCTGGGAGAGGGAAAAGCAGATGACGAAATAGATGGCGGCGGCGGTGAGGTAGACCGGCAGCGGGGCAAAGGTCGCGCCGCTGATGATCTGGCTGGCGCGGGTCAGTTCGACGAAGCCGATCAGCGCGGTGAGCGAGGTGTTCTTCACCAGTTGGACGAGGAAGCCGACGGTCGGCGCGACGGAGATGCGGATCGCCTGCGGCAGCACGACATGGCCGAGGCGCTGTGCATAGGTGAGGCCCAGCGCGGCGCCTGCCTCCCATTGCCGCTGCGACACCGATTGCAGGCTACCGCGCCAGATCTCGCCGAAGAAGGCTGAAGCGTAGATCGATAGCGAGAGTGCCGCCGCCGTCCAGGCGTCGACCGAGAGGCCGACCAGCGGCAGGCCGAAGAAGAAGACGAAGAGCTGGCCGAGCAGCGGCGTGCCCTGGATCAGGTTGATCCAGGCGACCGCCAACCAGTTGAGCGGCCTGAACGGGATGACGCGCATGACGGCGACGACGATGCCAAGCAGCCCGCCGCCCACGGTGGCGGTGAGCGCCAGCAGCAGCGTCCAGCGCGCGGCCTCGATCAGGTAGACGATATCGGTGCCGCCAAATTCGCGGATCATCGGCGCGGCCTCCTGACGAAGACCATCCAGTAGACGCCGGCGAAGAAGGCCCGGAAGCCCAGCGTCAGCACGAGATAGGAAACGGTGATCAGCGTGTAGGTCTCGAAGGAGCGGTAGGTGCGCGAGTCGATAAAGGCGGCCTGGTGGAACAGCTCGGTGGCGCCGATGGAGGAGACGACGCTGGTGGTCAGCATGATCAGCACGAACTGGCTGGCCAGCGCCGGGTAGATGGTCTTGACCGCCTGGAACAGCACGACATGGCGGAAGGTCTGGCCGGCGGTGAGGCCAAGCGAGCGGCCGGCCTCGACCTGGCTCTGGCGCACCGACTGGAAGCCGGCGCGCAGGATTTCCGCGCCATAGGCACCCATGTTGATCGACAGCGCGATCAGCGCGGCGGTGTTGGCGCCAAGCTTGATGCCGATCGAAGGCAGGCCGAAGAAGACGATGAACAGCTGCACCAGCAGCGGCGTGTTGCGCAGCGCCTCGACATAGACGCGGGCGCAGGCGCGCAGCAGCATCAACGGGCTGATCGAGGCCATGGCGACGATCAAACCGATGGCAAGGCCGCAGAGCATGGTAACGACCGAGAACTGCAAGGTCAGCAGCACGCCTTGCACGATCTCGGGGATATAGCGCAGCAGGACATCAAATTTGAAATTATAGCTCATGGATGCAGAGCGTCCCCTTATGCAACTCCAGGCAGACCGCTATTTTCCACTCGGATTTGCTGGACACCACGCTATCGTCGCTTCATATGTGACGTCAAGCGTCATCTATGAAGCGGGTGCAAATGACGGACGACAAGCTCAATTACAGCGCGCCGGCCCTCGAAAAGGGGCTGGATATCCTCGAATTGCTGGCCAATGCCGGCCAGCCCATGGGCACGCGCCAGATCGCCGAAGAACTGGGGCGATCGAAGAACGAGATCTTCCGCATGGTCCATGTGCTGCTTGCGCGCGGCTACATCCAGCGCGTTGAGGGCGGCGAGGGGCTAATGCTGTCGAACAAGCTGTTCGGGCTCGGCATGCAGACGGCGCGCGCCCGCGACCTGGTCAGCACGGCTGCACCCATCGTCGAGCGCTTCGCCGAGGAGGTGCACCAGGCAGCGCACCTCGTCGTTGCGCATCGCGGCGAAACGGTCATCATCGCCGCGGCATCTGGTGGCGCGGACATGAACTTCTCGCTCAAGCTCGGTTATCGCCGGCCACTGGCGGATGCCCATTCCGGCCTGGTGCTGATGGCGTTCCAGCCCAAGCCCGTGCGTGACCGGATGATCGCCGAATGTCTGATGCTGATGCGCGAGCCGCCGGACCCGACGACGCTCGCCGCCGAACTCGACGCCGTGCGCGAGCGTGGTGCCATCATCCACGAGAGCCGCGACATCATCGGCGTGACCGACGTCGTCTGTCCGATCATCGCCGGCGACGGACGCGCTGTGGCCTGCGTGACGGTGGCGGCGGTCAGCCGACGCAGTGCCGCGCCCAATTTCGAGGCCATGCTGGCGCGGCTGAAGCTCGCCTGCGCCGAGATCGCGCATGAGCTTGGAGGGTAGGGACGCTCAGCCCGCGATGATGATGTCGCGCGGCGTGCGGGACAGCACCTCCGCACCGGTCGTGGTGACAAGCACATTGTCGATGATGCGGGCGCCAAGGCCTTCGGCGCCGATATAGACCGGCGGCTCTATGGTGACCACCATGCCGGTCTTCAGAATATGCGGGCTGTCGCCGATCATGTGCAGCGGCTCGGCCCAACTCGGCGGAAAGCCCGGCCCCAGCGCATAGCCGGATGTGTGGACACGGCAGGTTTCGAGCCCGGCCTCGCCGATGACGGCGCGGGCCGCCTGGTGCGGCACGGATGCCGGCACGCCGTCGCGAATGGCCGCGATCATGGCGTCGCCGGCGCGCAGCACGATGTCGTGCAATTCGGCCATGCGCGGCGTCGGCTTGCCCAGTGCGAAATTGCGGCCGATGGTGGCTGTGTAGCGGTTGAAGGTGGCGCCGAATTCGATGTTGCCGAAATCGCCATGTTCAAGCCGGCGCGCGGTCGGCGCGCCGTGGCTGTAGGCGGAGCGCGGGCCGGAGACGAGGTTGATCGGGCTGGCGGCGATGCCGCTGCCATTGCGCAGCAAGGTCTCCTGGATGCCGCCGGCCAGCGTCAGTTCCGACAGGCCCGCCGCGAGCTCGCCGGCAAAGCGCTCCATGCCAAGGTCGGCAAGGGCCGCCGCGCGCCTGATATAGTCGATCTCGGCCAGCGACTTCACCAGCTTCATGCCGGCGATCAGCTCGGTCGCCTCGGTGACCAGGGCGTCGCCGATGACGGCGCGAAGGCCGAGATAGTGATGCGGGTGAAGATAGTAGGCCGGCACTTCGAGGCCGACGCGCCTGCCGAGCACGCCGTGGCGTCGCGCCATCCCGGCGAAGGCCGCGACCGGATCCTCGTTCTCGCCGCCGCCATAGCCTTGTACCTCGCCGGCAAGGGCGTCCGTCTCGAATTCATGCACCTCGCCCTGGCGTGTCAGCACGACCAGCGGCTCGTCACGCGCGCCGACCAGCAGGCATTGGAATTCCTGGTAGCTCTTGGCGTCGCTGCCGGTCAGCCAATGGATGGAGGCGGGGTGGACGGCAACCAGCCAATCGAGGTCGCGTGCGGCCATGGCGGCGCAGACACGCGCCAGCCGATCGGCGAACTCGGCGGCGGTGAAATCGTGTTTCGACATCAGCCTCGCGTCACCGCCATCGCCTCGATCTCGACCAGCAGGTTCTCGAAGGCAAAGCCGGCGACGCGGATCGCGGTCACCGCCGGACCGGGCTCGGGGTAGAATTCGCGCTGCACACGGGCAATCACCGCGCGCGTCGCCTCGATCCCGGCCCAGCTGCCTTCGGCATGATAGTAGATATAGAGCTTGGCGACGTCGCTTTCGTCGAGCCCGCCTTCGGCCAGCGTGCGGCGGATGAACTCGAAGACGTTGCGGGCCTGCGTCTCCATGTCTTCGCCGACGGCCTGCGCCTTGTCGTCGGCCGAGATCTGGCCGCCGATGAAGGCGAGCCCGGCGATCTTCCAACCTTGCGTGAACTGGGTGTTGGGGATGCTCCAGTCCCAATGGTTGGCCGGCTGCAGGCGCTGCTTGTCGTCGCCGAGCATGCCGATGCCCTCGACCTGGATCAGTTCGTCGGCATTGCCCATGCCCTGAATGCGCAGTCCGGCTCCGGCCGCCGAAGGCACCGACATGTAGCGGCGGCGCACACTGGTCATCTTCTCCCAGTAGTCGGTGACCTCGCGGCCTTCGCCAAAGAAGCGGAAATAGGTGTTCTGGCGCATCAGGCTGTGGCGATCGCCGCCACCCTGCCGCAGCATGGTGTCGAGGTTGCGGAAGGCCTCCTCGGTCTGCACCTCGATATCGCCGAGCCCGAGCACCTTGCCGTCGGCATCGAGCGAGCGCTGGCCGCCGATGAACAGCATGTCGCCGACCTTCCAGCCATGGACGAAGGGCAGCTCCCTGCGCCAGCGCCAGTGACCCGGCGGGTCGAGCAGTTCGCGCTTGCCGCCGACCACCACCCAGGCGTCGACCATCAGCAGCGCGCCCTCGCGGTCGAGGCCGCAGCGGATTTCGGTGGTGGTCGGGCCGGGGGCGGTGAAATAGCCGGCGCGCACGGCATCGAGTTCGTCGAGGAAGGCGCAGACGGCATTGGCGTCACAACTGAAATAGATATTGTGCTTGACCACATCGGCCATTGTGGCGCCGGCCTGGGCGAGAAGTGCCGCCAGCCGCTCGAAGATGACGCGCGCTTGGCCGGCAATGTCGGCGGCGACAATGTCGCCGTTCGCGTCCGTCGCCATCAGCCCGCCGATGAAGACCAGGTCACCGGCGCGGACGGCCTGCGGCGCCGATCCTTCGATATCGCTGAATGTCTGCATCCGCACCACGTACCCTCCCCCTGATCTTTTACTTACTTACCTGCAAGTCAGTATTCCGTCAAATGCTGGGGATGCCGCAAAGCTTCGGCGTCCAAGGCCAACGCATTTGGCTATGATGGAAGCATGGACGAGACCGACACCAGACAGGCGATCAAGGATACGGCGCTGGAGCTTCTGGTGCGCCATGGCTATCGTGGCACCAGCTTCGGCGATATTTCGGCGGCGCTTGGAACGACGCGCGCCAACATTCACTACCATTTCGGCAACAAGCAGGCCTTGGTCGACGAGGTGCTGGGCGACTACATGCAGGAGACGCTGAGCGCCTTGCGGGCAGTGTGGTCGCATGAGGGGTCGAGCCTCGCCGAGCAGGTCGAGGCGATGATCGCCTACAGCCGCGCCCGCTTCCGGCACTTCAACCCAGCCGGTACAGAAGGACACAACTGGAGCCTGATTTCGAGATTGCGGCAGGATGCCGACCTCCTTGATGTCGAGGGCCAGAAGATGTTGGGCCATTTCAGCGCGGAACTCTCGGCGTTGTTTGCCGATGCATTATCGGCTGCGGGCCGGCGCGGCGAGTTGGCGCTGAATATCGTGCCCGGCGATGCAGCCCTGCTGCTTGCGGCGATCGCCGACAACGCCGCGCCAATCACGCTGGGCGAAGGCGGCTTTGATGCGCTGGAGAAAACCTATCGCAGCCTGATACGGATGATCAAATCTGACTCATGCCAAAGACAATGTTAACCTCATATCATAGTAATGAGGCTTCGCTTCATCTGACATTCTGTCCGAGAATTAGTCGTCTGCTTCGGTTACTTTTCATTCTCGGTTTCTGACCCAATCATCCTTAGCTACGATTTTGGCCAAGTTGGGGAACGTTTTACGGACATCTTACTTGGTCTTGGCTTCTCTTGGCGCTTCCTTCGTTGTTCGTGCACCCCCGAGGAGCACAAGAACCAGGATGGGCACATAGACGTCATGGGAGCGAATAAGGTTGCCCGAGCCCAACACACGATCAAGGTCCTAGCTTCCAACGATATGGCCGATCGGGAACTCTGCAAGAGCGCCGGCACGACCTCCGGAGCCCGGTTTAATTCCAGACGGCGACGGATAATTCTGAATGGCAAAGAGGAACGGGCTTGGTCTAAAATCGGCGTTATGGCCACCTTGGTGCCTTGTGGTCCGATAGCGGAATTCCGCGGATAATTCTTCGGCCACATCATAGTTCGGCGCACACGGATATCGGCGGAGAGTTCGATTCAAATCCCATGTAGCGATCCGGTATTGGTCTCGCGTTCCTCGTACGCTTTCCAGTTCCGTTCGCCTTTCGGTTACTATGTCGTTTTCGGCTGCATGTCGCCCATCGAGATACCTATCGTGCCAGAAATCTCTACCGACCCTGCAGCGAGCTGCGCGGAAGTGTACCAATTATAGATCTGCTCGCCCGTCCAGAATGCCACGTCGCTATGCGATGAGATATAATCCAGCAATTGCTCCAGATAGCCGATTCTATGCGGAACACCGCTGAGATAAGGATGGACGCTGATGGACATGATCCGTGGCGAGGTCGCGCTCTCCTGATACAGCCGGTCGAACTGGCGCTTGCCACGTTCGAGCAGCTCCGCCGACGAGTGCTGCGCTACAGCCATTATGGCGACATCGTTGATCTCTACCGTGTAAGGGAGTGTCACCAGCGGGCCGGCCGTCGTCTTCAGTTCGCAAGGCAGGTCGTCCATCACCCAATCGGCGACATATCGAATGCCTTCTTCAGCGAGGATGTCGGCCGTGTCTGACGTCTCCGTAAGTCCTGGGCTTTCCCATCCTACCGGCGGCTTGCCCGAAATCTTGCACAGCGCGTCGATAGTGCGCCGAATAGCAATGCGCTGGTCTTCGAGATTGTGCATCGGCCCTTGCAGCCAACCGTGACCCATCAGTTCCCATCCGGCGCCGTGCGCGGCATGCACGATCCGAGGATAGACCTCGCACACTGATCCATTGAGGGCCAACGTCGGAATAATTGTTCGGGATGTCAGGCTCTCGTGGATACGCCAGAAGCCCACCCGCATGCCGTATTCGTGCCACGACCAGTTCGGAATATCGGGTAGCAGCGGCATGCCCATCGGCGGCGGCAGGACGGTGCGCGGCATCGGCCGCCTCGCATCCCAATGTTCGACATTGACGATGAGCCACACCGGCATCCTGACGCCGCCTGGCAATTTCAGCGGCTGCCTATCGATGATCGCCTGATAGTCTATTCGTTCGCGAGGGCTCAGCGGCATGGGACGGTCCTACGGGCTTGGAGTGCGATTCGGCGGATCGGCTTCTCAGGGCGAACTCGCCGTCAAGCAGGTCGCGCAACCAGTCGGTCGAGACGTATAGGCCTTCACCACGGCGCCGCCAAGCGGACGCAACTCGTCTTTGTGCATGCGCATCTCGTGGGACGCCTGGCTTTGGGCACAGAGGTCGACCTATTGCCCGAGCAAGCAGGCAGAAGATCGTGGTGTCTAGCCCTGTTTGATCGTCAGCCCGCCGTCTACCAGCAAGGTCTGGCCGGTTACGTATCGCGCTGCGCCGGAAGCCAGAAACAGGATTACATCCGCCACATCGTCGGGTTCGCCGATGCGACGCAATGGAATGGAAGGAGCCTGAGCCACCAGCCGCGCTTCACCCATCGAGTGCTCCTCGGAGAGGGATTGTGCCGTGCGGATGTAGCCCGGCGCGACGCCGTTGACGCGGATCCCGTCGCCGCCGAGCTCGGCGGCCAAGCCTCGCACCAAACCCAGAACGCCGGCCTTGGCGGCGGAATAATGGACATGCTCGGCCCAGCCATAGCTCATGCCCGAAATCGACGACACGGCCACGATGGCGCCTTTGCGACGCTCACGCATGCGCGGGGTGGCAGCGCGTGCCATCCGGAACACGCCCTTCAGGTCGATGTCGAATGTGATGTCCCACTTGGCATCGCTCATCTGCGCCAGCGGCACCTTGTGGGCGATGCCGGCATTGGCCACCACGACGTCCACGCCGCCATACTGCTTGTCGATTTCTCCCACGACGTCGTCGACCTGATCCGATTTGGTCACGTCGAGTTTGCGGAAATAAGCGTCGCCGCCGCCCGCCTTGATCTCTTCGGCCACCTGCTTGCCTTCTGCCTCGAGAATGTCGGTCACGCAGACTCTGTAGCCACCCCTGGCGAAAGCGAAGGCCGTGGCGCGGCCGATGCCGATGCCGGCTCCGCTGATGATTACGGTAGGCTTGGTCATGACGATCTCCCGGATGCTGCGCGGTTCGATGCGATTGTGGGCATGAGGCGCATCATTTGATGACACCGATCTTGCCGCGTTCCAGTGAAAGAAACACCGCAAGGATGAGGATTAGGCCGGTGATGATCTTCTGCGTCTCGGACGAGATGCCAAGAATGATCAGGCCATTGCCCAGCATAGCGATGATGAGGGCGCCGATGACCGTGTTCTGGATAGCGCCGACGCCGCCGGTCAGCGGCGTTCCGCCAAGCACGACGGCCGAAATCACACTGAGTTCGAAGGATGTTCCGGCTGTCGGCGTCGCCGCTCCCAGTCTTGCGGCCATGACGATGCCACCTAGACCTGCCAGCAGCCCCGAGACAATGAAAACAGAGACTTTGACGGTGTTGACCGGCAGGCCCGAGATATCGGAAACGCGTTCGTCGCCACCTATCGCGGTACAGTAGCGCCCGAAGGTGGTGTAGTTGTAAAGGATAAAGCAGATGACGAAGATTGCCGCGGCCACATAGACGATGTTGGGGAACACGCCTAGCGACATGATGACGTCCCCCACCGGAATGGGGTTCGAGCGCGAATAAACGATCGTCAGTCCCTGCACTGCCAGCAGTGTGCCCAGCGACACCATGAAGGACGGCACTTTCATATAGGTGAAGACAAGACCGTTGAAGAGGCCAATCACGGCCCCCACCGCGAGTGCCGCCGCGATGCCCCACAGGCCCCAGGACACTGAAACGGCGGCACCGATCAGTCCAGCCAGACTAAGCGTCGAGCCGACCGAAAGATCGATGCTGCCAGCGGTGATGACGAAATGCATGCCGAAGGCGACGACGGCCAGCACAGTCGCCTGCTGCAGAATGGTGCTGAAGTTGCGAAATGTGTCGAAGCGCTCGAAAGCGGTGACCGAAAAGAAAGCGAAGATCAGGATGAACGCGACATAAGGCACCAACGCCCGCATGCTTGGCATGGAAAAGCCGGGCGATCCATCGCCGGTGGCGGAACGAATCGGCTCCTGGGGATTTGCACTCATTCTCGTCTCGCTTCCACTCGGGTCTTTTCGACCGGCTCAGATCATGTAGCGGATCAGATCGCTTTCCTGCGGGTTGTCCTGCCTCTTGAACGTCCTGGAGACCTTGCCGTCGCGGATCAGGACAATGTCGTCGCTCATCTGCAGCAGTTCCTGCAACTCGTCGCTGACCAGCACGATGCCACTGCCCTTGGCGGTGAGGTCGTTCATCAGCCGGTAGATCTCGGCGCGCGCCCCGATGTCGATGCCGCGCGTCGGGTTGTCGAGCAGGAAGATATCCCCCGCGGTCGCAAGCAGTTTCGCCAGCACCACCTTTTGCCGATTGCCGCCGCTCAGGTTGCGGCAGCTTTCCTCGACCGTGCGGCATTTGATATTCAGGCGCTGCTTCAGCGCTTTCGACACGCCGGTTTCAGCCCGCCTGCTGGCGATTCCCAATTTGGACAGCCGGCTTAGTATGGAGAGAACGGCGTTCTCACGGACCTTCTGCTGCATGATCAGCCCCTCTCGGTCGCGGTTCTTGGGACTGTAGAGCATGCCGCGGCGTATCGAGCGGCGCGGCGAACGACCCTGGTAGGCAGCGCCCTTGACGAGGACGGTGCCGGCCGATGCCCTGTCGATCCCGTAAAGGGCGCGCAGGATGCGCTCCTGTCCCGCACCCGCAAGACCGCCGATCCCTATGATTCTGCCGCGGTCGAGGCGCAGCGAGAAGTCGCTGACGCCGCCATCGACCGTGAGGCCACACACATCCAGCAGCATTTCATGCCGCCCGTCGGCGGCAGCCGGCATGCCTCCACGCAGATTGAGATTCACCTCGCGCCCGACCATCAAGTTGGAAAGCTCGTCCGGCACGGTTTTCTGCGTGTCCCTGACCGCCACAAACCGCCCGTCCTTAAGCACGAGCAGCTTGTCAGTGACCTCGAATATTTCTTCTGTACGGTGAGTGACGACGATGACGGCGGTGTCGGGTTTCAGACGCCGTATGAGGTCGAGAAGCAGGCGCGTGTTGCGGCTCGACATGGCGGCGGTGGTTTCATCAAAGATGATGCAACGGGGCTTGGTCGAAACCGCGCGCGCCGTCTCGACCAGTTTCTGGTCTTCGAGCGCCAGATCACGTGCCGCCGCCTTGGGATCGACATGCGGGCAGATGTCGGCGAGCATCCGGCGGGCCTCGCGGTTCATCAACCCGTTGCGGTGCAAGCCGAACCGCGTGAATTCCGCCTCGCGTCCAAGGAGCAGGTTTTCTGCGACTGTCAGGGACGGGACGAGAGCGGGTTCCTGGAAAACGAGTTGAACACCGGCCGCTCGCGCTTCCAGGACGGACGAAGGTGCATAGGCTTGCCCGCAAAGTGTTATCGTGCCTGCATCAGCTGCGATCACGCCTGATAGAATTGCTGCCAGCGTCGATTTGCCGGCGCCGTTTTCACCGGCGAACGCCCAGACCTGCCCGCTTTCGATGATGCACCCTTCGCCCTCATCCCATTGCAAGGCGCGAACCGCACCGAAGGATTTTCGTATCGCCGAGATCCGGAAGACTTCCATGATGTCCGAGACAGCTCCACGCCAAGCGTGTGGTTGGATATTCTGCGCGGCTGGCATCGGGGAGGTCTCGACGCCAGCCGCGCGTTGCGGTCAAATGATCGTACCGCGCCGGTTCCAGGCCGACGCGGCGGGAGGCTTTCATTTCACCGCGATGACAAAGTCGGTCGTCTTGGCACTCGGATTGTGAACCTGCGACAGGGATTTCCAGTCGTACGTCGGGGTCGCATCGATGAACTGCTTGGCGTAGGCATCGACATTGTCCTTTGTCACGCCGGGGATCGAAAGTTGGTTCACCGGCGGATTGTTGGTCTTGCCGTTGAGCGCATCGTAGCACATCACCGCTGCCTCGCCGCTTTCAGCCCATTGGCCGCCGGTCGAATAGAGCGCTTCGCCCGCCTTGATGGCTTCGACAGCCTCGGGGATCAGGTCCATGGAGGCGACCTTGATCTCGTCGATCACCTTGGCGTCCTTGAACGCCTTGATAGCACCCAGCGCCGTATCGTCATTGTAGGTCCACAGGCCCTGGAAACCGGGGCCGGGCATGGCGGAAAGGAAGTTCTGCGCGTCGGTGTAGCCATCCTGGCGCAACTCGCCGTTGCGCAGTTCCTGCAGCAGCTTCATGTCCTTGTGCTCGTCGAGGAACTGGTGCAGGCCCGCGCTTCTTTCGTCGGCGACCGCGCCGCCCGGAGCGCCGCCGATGGCAACCACTTCACGCACGCCCCCGTCATAGAGCGACTTCGCGATATTGTATCCGGCGAGCTTATTGTCGACGCCGACGAAGCCGGCATAGCTCTTGCCGTCGTAGTCTTGTGGGCCAAACCCAGGATAGCGCTCCGCGAACACGACCGGTATCTGGGCCGCCTCCGCCTTGTTCAGCAGCGCCTTGGCGATGGCCGATGTGTTGGGCGTGATGATGAGGCAGCCGACGCCCTGGGCGACCAGACCCTCGATGTCGGCAAGCTGCTTGGCGTCGCTCTGATTGGCGTCGACGACGACGGTTTCCGCGCCGAGCGCCTTGGCCGCGTCGGTACCGAAGTCGGCGAACGAGCGCCAGAACGGGTTCTGCAGCGCCGGCACGCTCATGCCGATGATGGCTTTCTTGTCTTGCGTCGACGCTGGCAATGCGGACAGAACGATGGCGGTGCAACTGAGAGCGGTTGTGACGAGCCTGCGCATTGTTTTCCCCTTAGAGTTTGGGTTGGCCCCAAGCCAACCGTGGAAAACGGATGTTGATCGCAGCGGAGAAGAGCGTCAATTATATTAAAATTTGCAATAATCGCAAAATGCAGCGCCGCTGTGGGTGCGGCGAGGATCGGCAGCAGCCTGGAAAGAGCCTGATTTAGCCAGCAACAAGCTGTTCATGCGTCTTTTGAATAGACATCGATCCTGCTGCGCAGCAGCTCGACCAGCATGTCTCGCACGGGATCGCGAGTGCTCCCGGTCCAGGCAACGGCCAACGGCAGCTTCTTCAATCCGTCTGCCCCTGGCGAGTCGAGCGCGACGTAGGTCACGCCCTCGACCTGCATCCGGGAAGCCCAGCGCGGTACGATGGCGATACCCATTCCGGCCGCCACGAGGTTCACGATGGTCTGCTTCTCGTCGGCCAGATGCACGACCTTGGCAGAGAGGCCGTTTTCGCTGAAAAGCCTCATCGTCAGGTCGTGACTGTGCGGTCGCGACCGCCGCTCCGGCACGATCAGGGTCTGGTCGACCAGGTCGAGCACCGACACGCTTGTCCGATGCGCCAGCTCATGGCTGGAGGGTACCGCCACGACGGCCGTTTCATAGAGCAGGAAGAGCAGTTCCAGACGACGGCTCGGTGCGCCGGACGGCCGGATCAAGGCGAGGTCGAGCCGCCCTGAAAGCACGCGCGGCAACAGGCGGTTTGTCTTGTCCTCCATGACTTGCACGGTGACATCAGAGGCAATCTCCTTGAAGTCGTGCAGGAGGCGCGGCACCAGTCCGACCGCCGCGCTGTCGATCACGCCCAGCCGCAGTACTGCCGCACGGTCTCGGCCTTTCTCGCGGATGCTGCTCTCCAGATCGCCCGCATGGGCAAGCAGCGCCCTTGCCTGTTCCAGCAGGAAGGATCCATGCTCGGTCAGCACTGCATTGCGCGTGGTGCGCATCATCAGCCGCACGCCGAGATCCTCCTCCAACATGCGGATGTGCCGGCTGAGAGACGACGGCAGCATGTCCAGGCGCTGCGCCGCCCGGCCGAAATGCAGCTCGTCGGCTGCCATGACAAAGCATCTCAATTGGTGCAAGTCCAATCGCCAACTCCTGTACGAGGCCCGGATTAAATCACATTTTTATATAATCGGAAGCGCATTGAACCAGACACAACTCGGCCTCTAAACCCAAGGCCGGCGGAACCGGACGGCCCAAGGGACTGTCCGCCCGGCTTGGGTAGGCCGCCTCAAATCTGGCGCGTCCCCGCGCCGGGTATGGTAGGGAGACTGACAGTGCGCGAATATTCGATCGCCGCGATTCCTGCTGACGGAATCGGGCCTGAGGTCATTGACGCCGGCATCGCCGTACTCAGCATGCTGGCCGAACAGCGCGGTGACCTGAGGCTGAATTTCAACGTCTTCGACTGGGGTTCGGATTACTACAAGCGCAATGGCGCGATGATGCCGGCCGACGGGCTGGAACAGCTCAAGAAGTTCGACGCGATCTACTTCGGCGCGGTCGGCGCGGTCGACATTCCCGATCATGTGACCTTGTGGGGGTTGCGCCTGCAGATTTGCCAGGGGTTCGACCAGTACGCCAACGTCCGACCGACCAAAATCCTGCCCGGCATCGCGTCTCCTCTGCGCGGCATCGAGGTTGGAAACCTGGATTGGGTGATCGTGCGAGAGAATTCGGAGGGTGAATATTCCGGTGCCGGCGGGCGCGTCCATCAGGGACTGCCAGAAGAAGTCGGCATGGAAGTATCCGTTTTCACACGCGTCGGCGTCGAGCGCATCATGCGTTACGCCTTTGGGTTGGCGCAGTCGCGGCCGCGCAAGTTCCTGACGGTCGTCACAAAATCGAATGCGCAGCGTCACGGCATGGTGTTGTGGGATGAGATCGCTGAAAAGGTGTCGCGCGAGTTCTCGGACGTGACCTGGGACAAGATGCTGGTCGACGCCATGACGGTGCGCATGGTGCTGAAGCCGCAGAGCCTCGACACGATCGTGGCCACCAATCTCCACGCGGACGTGCTGTCTGATCTCGCAGGCGCGCTGGCCGGCAGCATCGGCGTGGCGCCGACGGCCAATATTGACCCGGAGCGGCGTTTTCCCTCTATGTTCGAGCCCATCCACGGCTCGGCATTCGACATTGCCGGAAAGGGCATCGCCAACCCAATCGCCGCCTTCTGGACGGCGGTCCAGATGCTCGGCCATCTGGGCGAGCAGGCGGCGGCGGATCAACTCATGCACGCCATCGAGCGTGTCTGTGAAGCCGGCATCATGACGCCGGATGTCGGCGGCAAGGCGACGACGCGCGAAGTCGCCGAAGCGGTCTGCAACGCCATAGGCAGGCGAAACGTCCTGACGAACTGAAAACCGCCGTTTCGGTACGGCCGGCGTCTCGCTCAAGGCTGGTGCAATTGTCGGAACAGCTTGAACAGTTCGGTTTTCTTCTCAAAGCCGACACCGGGAATATCCGGCAGCCCGACATAGCCATCTTCGACGGCGATGTTGTCGGCGAAGCCGCCAAAGGGCCGGAAAACGTCGGGATAGGATTCGTTGCCGCCCAGCTGCAGCCCTGCGGCAATGTTGAGCGACATCTGGTGGCCGCCATGCGGCACCACGCGCCGTGACGACCAGCCAAGCGCCTTCATCACCTCCAGCGTGCGCAGGTATTCCACCAGGCCATAGGAAAGGGCACAGTCGAACTGAAGATAGTCGCGGTCGGACCGCATGCCGCCATAGCGCAGGAGGTTGCGCGCATCCTGGTGCGAGAACAGGTTCTCGCCCGTCGCCATCGGCCCACCGTAGTGGTTCGCCAGTTCCGCCTGCAACGCATAGTCCAGCGGATCGCCGGCCTCCTCGTACCAGAACAGGCCGTATGGCTGCATCGCCTTGGCATAGGCGACGGCGGTCTTCAGGTCGAAGCGTCCGTTGGCATCGACAGCCAGATACTGGCCCTCACCAACCACCTCCAGCACGGCCTCGATGCGGCGCAGATCCTCATCCAGAGGCACCGCGCCAATCTTCATTTTCACGACCTTGTAGCCGCGGTCGAGATAGCTGCGCATCTCCGCCTGCAGCTTCGAGTGATCCTTGCCGGGATAATAGTAGCCGCCCGCCGCGTAGACCCAAACCTTCTCGTCCGCCACGCCCGCCCGGTAACGGTCCGCCAGCAGGCGCCACAGCGGGACGCCGGCGATCTTGGCGACGGCGTCCCAGATGGCCATGTCGATGGTGCCCACCGCCACGGACCGTTCGCCGTGGCCTCCGGGCTTCTCATTGGTCATCAGCGTCTTCCAGATGGCGAACGGGTCAAGGTTGTCGTTCTCATGGTCGATCAGCGTTTCGGGATCGGCCTCAAGGACGCGCGCGAGGAACCGGTCGCGCATCAGCGCGCCCTGTCCGTACCGGCCGTTCGAGTTGAAGCCGTAGCCGACCACCGGCTTGCCGTCACGCACGACGTCGGTGATCACGGCCACGGCCGAGCAAGTCATCTTCGAAAAGTCGATATAGGCGTTGGCGATGGGGGAGGCGATCGAGACCGTCTTTTCCCTGATGTCGACGATGCGCATGCCTGGTCCTATCCTTCGAGTGCCTCTGCCACCGCCTTGCCGCAGGTGACGGTATTGGCCTTGCCTCCCAGATCGCCGGTGCGGGTGGCTTCGTTCTCCAGCGTGGCCTCGATAGCTTCCACGATCGCGCAACCAGCCTCTTCGTAACCAAGATGGTCGAGCATCATGGCGGCCGTCCAGATCTGTCCGATCGGATTGGCGATGCCCTTTCCGGCGATGTCCGGAGCCGAACCGTGTACCGGCTCGAACAAGGACGGAAAACGGCCTTCCGGATTGATGTTGGCCGACGGGGCGATGCCGATCGTGCCGGTGCAGGCGGGTCCGAGATCCGAGAGAATATCGCCGAACAGGTTCGAGGCCGCCACGACGTCGAAACGGTTCGGATTGAGCACGAAATGGGCTGCCAGAATGTCGATATGGTACTTGTCCCAAGAAACGTCAGGGTATTGGGCGGCCATCGCTTCGACGCGCTCGTCCCAGTACGGCATGGTGATCGAGATGCCGTTGGACTTGGTGGCCGACGTGAGGTGCTTGCGCGGACGCTTTTGCGCCAGATCGAATGCATAACGTAGGATCCGGTCGACGCCGACGCGCGACATCACGGTTTCCTGGATGACGATCTCGCGCTCCGTGCCCGGATACATCCTGCCGCCGATAGATGAATATTCGCCCTCGGTGTTCTCGCGCACGACGTAGAAATCAATGTCGCCGGGCTTGCGGTTGGCGAGCGGCGACGGCACGCCCGGCATCAGCCGGACAGGGCGCAGGTTGACGTACTGGTCGAACTCGCGGCGAAACTGCAGCAGCGATCCCCAAAGCGAGATATGATCGGGAACCATGGCCGGCCAGCCCACAGCGCCGAAGAAGATGGCATCATGGCTTCCGATCCTGGACTTCCAGTCCTCCGGCATCATGCGGCCGTGCCTGGCATGGTAGTCGCATGACGCAAAGTCGAAATGGTCGAACAGCAGGTCGATGCCGAAGCGCCTTGCCGCCACTTCCAGTACGCGAAGTCCCTCGGGGACGACCTCCTTGCCGATCCCGTCGCCGGGAATGACCGCGATCCTGTGCTTCTTTGCTGACATGATGGTTCCTCGGCTGCAGGAGTAGGATGGCTGCGATGGATGGCCGCCTTAAAGAAATCAGGCGATGGAAGAGCGTGCATCAGCCGCCGAAATATTCGATCTCCTGGCGCAGGCGTTCGCCCTTGATGCCCATACCGAGCAGAACGGCCACGAGCACTCGTGCTTTCTGGCCGCTCAAGTCGCCGGCAAAGATCACGCCCCCATCGGAGAGTGTCTTGCCGCCGCCATTGCCATAGATCGGCTTGACCCGGCCGCGCTGGCAACGGCTGGTCATGACAACGGGAGTGCCGTTGGCGACAATCGACGTCGCGGCGGCAGTGACGGCGGGCGTCGCGTTACCCCGCCCGAAACCCTCGAGAATGATGGCCTTGGCACCATCCTGGGCGGCGAAGCGGATGTAGCGGTCGCCCATCCCCATGACCAGCTTGATGAGATCGACATCAGCGACAATATCTTTTGCGTCGTAGGTGCGGCGCAGAACCGGCTTGCGGTGCAATATGATGCGGTCGCCGTCCACTTCTCCGAGCTTGCCGTGCTCGTAGGAGATGAAGGTATCGGTGCGCGAACTGTGCGACTTGCTCACGTCACGTGCAGCATGGAATTCCTGCTCGAAGCAGATCATCGCGCCCAGGCCCCGCGCGGTTTCGGACGCGGCCAGCCGGATCGCATCCGTGAGGTTGCGTGGGCCGTCGGGGTTCGCCTCATCGGCCGCGTGCTGTGCGCCGGTGAAGACTATCGGCTTGTCCGTCGTGACCAGGAGATCAGCCAGAAAGGCGCTTTCCTCCATCGTATCGGTCCCGTGGGTCACCACCACTCCATCGAAGTCACCTTGAAGGTGGTGTGAAATCCGCTGGGCCAGTGCAAAGCCGAGTGGGAGGTCGATGGCATAGCTGCCGACATTGCAGAACTCGTCGATGGCGATGTCAATGCCATCGAGCGGATCGTGCAGCATGGCGCGCAACTCCGATCCTGTGACGCTGGCGGTGACATGTCCGCTCTTGGGTTCCAGCTTGGATGCGATCGTCCCTCCTGTTGTCATCAGACAGATTTTTCGCATTTCGGTCCCTCGTCGCGTACCCGAAGTTGAATAATTTGGTCAGACCGAGAAATCAAGAAGCTATTTTTTGTGCACGAAATGCACGAATTTTTCGCATTTTTTTGTGATTGACGGTCAGGCCAAATTGTCCATTAATGTTCATTGCGCTCTTTGGTCTGTCCAAAAGCGGAAAGAGAACGAAGCGTTCTCGCGCAACCAATGGGGAACGAGATATGGGTGATGATTTTACCAGAATTCGATTGGCGCCCACGCGCCGTCAGTTCCTGAAGACGACTGCCGCAATGGGTGGCGCCGTGCTTGCCGCATCGACCGGCCGTTTCGGTGAAGCCTTCGCGCAGGACGCAAACACTACGCTGGTGATCGCGGCGCCCGCGACGCCCCAGGGCCTCGACATCGAGTTCGACGTGAGCCTGGGCTCCATCGATTCCCTCGGTGCGCTCTACGAGTACATGCTTGGCTATGAAAAGATGGATGATCCCAATGCGCCCGGCGTGCTGCGGGAGGATACCGGCGTCCATACCGATAAGCCGAACAACCTCGCGCTGCGCGGACGGCTGGCCGAAAGCTGGGAAGTGGCTCCCGATGGCCGCAAGGCGACCTTCAAGCTACGGGAGGGTGTCGTCTCCAACTGGGGTAACAAGTTCACGTCCAAGGACGTGAAATGGACTTGGGACCGCAAGTTCAATCTCAAAGGGCAAGGCCTGTTCCAGACTGCGGTGCTCGGTCTCAAGACGCCTGACCAGATCAAGGTGGAAGGCGATCATGCGGTCTCTTTCAATCTTGAGCAGCCCAATCCGTTGCTTCTCAAGCAGCAGTGTAACCTCGCCAACCCGATCTACGACGCCACCAAATGCGCCGAAGCCGGTGGCTCCGACGACCCGTGGGCGGTCAATTTCCTCAAGAACGATAGTGCAGGCTTTGGTCCCTATCGCCTTGCTCAGCTCGTGCGCGGTCAACAAGCCGTATTCGAGGCGCGCGAAGACTACTGGGATGAAAAGCCCTTCATGAAGCGTGTCATCATGCGCGAAGTGCCGCAGTCAGCCAGTCGTTTCTCGCTGCTGCAGGGCGGGGCGGTCGATATCGCACAGTTCCTGCAGCCGCGCGAGTTGGAGGCGCTGAAGAAGCAGCAGAACGTGGCCGTGGATGCCGTCAATTCGTCCTACATGATCTGGCTGGAGCTCAACTCCAAGATCGCTCCATTCGATAATGTCGATGTGCGCCGCGCCATCAACCTCGCTATCCCCCGCGACGAGATCATCCGCACGATCTACTACGGCTATGCCGACGAGCAGAAAGCGCCGATGCCCTATATCTACCCGATGGCAGACGAAAGCTTCTTCACCTATGCCTATGATCTTGCCAAGGCCAAGGAGCTTCTTGACAAGGCTGGCGCCAAGAACCTGGCGACAACCTTGTCCTACAACGCCGGCGACCCGACGCAGGAGCCGATCGCATTGCTGATCCAGACCGCGCTGAAGCAGATCGGCGTGGAGCTGACGCTGGAGAAGCTGCCGGCTGGCGTGTTTTACGAGAACGTCACCAAGCGCGCCAAGCCGATGATCTTCTATCTGGACTCTCCGTGGACGCCGGATCCGGGCTACTCGACCTACCTCTACTTCAACTCCGAAAGCTATGTGAACTATTCCAACTACGACAACAAGAACGTCGATCAGATGATCAAGGACGGTCTTGCTACGCTCGATGACAATGTACGCAAGCAAAAATATTCGCAGGTCCAGAAGACGTTGATGGACGAAGCGCCCTGGGGCTTCATTGCCTACCCGAAATACACGCTGGCACGTAAGGCGAACCTCAAGGGTTATACCTACTACACGTCCAATAACCTTCGGTTCCAGGATTTCAGCCGCGGCTGATGAGGTCTTGTCCCCGGAGGCGGCCGCCTCCGGGGACAAGTTAGAGTATCGGAAAGATCTTAGATGTCATCGAAGCTTAGCCTTCTCCTGAGGCTGGCGGTCATCCGGCCGAGATTTGCGATCGGCTATCTGATCGTCATCGCGATCACTCTGTTGGCGATCTTCGCGCCGGCCATCGCACCCTATTCGCCGACCGAGGCGGATTCGGCCAGCTTCCTGCAGCCGCCGGATACCGCCCATCTCTTTGGCACCGATAATGTCGGCATGGATATTTTCAGTCGTTCCATATACGCGCCGCGCATTGACCTGACGATCGCCATACTGGGCACGCTCCTGTCGGCGCTAATCGGCGGCTCGATTGGTGCTGTTGTTGGCTTCTACAGCAGCGGGCGCGGCATTCGCGTATGGCTGTCCTTCGCTGTCATGCGCGCGGCCGACGTATTGCAGGCATTTCCCATTTTCGTTTTCGCTATCGCCCTGGTTGCCAGCCTCGGTCAAAGCATCCAGACGGTGGTTCTGGCCATCGCCTTCGTCAATGCGCCGATCTATTTGCGTCTCATGCGCTCGCAGGTGCTGAGCATCCGTTCCATGCGCTATGTCGAGGCTTCGCAGGTAAACGGCCTGTCGGACATGCAGACCATTCGGCGCCACATCATCCCCAATGCGATGGCACCGGTGCTGGCGCAGCTGTCGGTCAATGTCGGCTGGGGCATCCTGCTGACCTCGGCGCTGTCCTTCGTTGGTGCCGGCGTGCGTGCGCCGACACCTGAATGGGGCAGCATGATCGCCATGGGCTTTCAGAACGTGGTGACCGGCCAGTGGTGGCCGTCCATGTTCCCCGGCGCGATGCTCGCGATCACCGTATTCGGCTTCTCGCTGGTCGGCGCGTCCATCGAGGTCCTGGCCGATCCGTCCAAGCGCCGGCAGCTGCTGAGCGATGCACGCGAGCATCGCCGTCGCGCCGACCTGCCGGCGGAGGGCGCCTGATGCGCATCCTGGCTTATCTCGCCAAGCGCCTGATTTTCGTGATCCCGCAATTGCTGGGCATCGTGCTCGTGAGCTTCCTGCTGGTGAAGAGCATTCCGGGTGACCCCGCTGTGCTGATGCTTGGCCCCACAGCTACGCCTTCGGCCATCGCCTCACTGCGCCAGCAGCTCGGGCTCGACCAGCCTCTCTACATGCAGTTCCTGATCTATGTGCGCGATCTCCTGCATGGCGACCTGGGAACCTCCTGGCAGACGACGCGGCCGGTGCTTGAGGATCTGCTTCAGCGCTTCCCGGCGACCCTCGAACTCGTCACGCTTTCGCTCCTCCTGGCCATCATCGTTGGGGTAACGCTGGGCGTCTATGCAGCGCGTAAGCCAAATGGCTGGATCGCGCGCCTGTCCGATCTCTATGGCTTGAGTGCCGGTGCGCTACCAGACTTCTGGTTCGCCCTCGTGCTGATCTTCATCTTCTATACCGTGCTCGGCTGGGCGCCTGCGCCGCTCGGCCGTATCGACATGATCGTCATACCGCCGGCGCCGGTCACCGGAGCCCTCACCATCGACGCGCTTCTCGCCGGCGACCTGCAGGCCTTCTGGTCTGCCTGCGCGCATCTTGTGCTGCCTGTGCTGACGCTCGGGCTCCTGAATGCCGGTCCCATACTGAAGATGACGCAGGCCACGATGGAGAAGATGCTGGAATCTGATTTCAGCCGCTTTGAAGTTTTGTGTGGGGTGCCGCAGAACCTTGTCGTGCGCCATGCGCTGCGCAATGCATTGCCATCAATCGTCACCATCATCAGCGTGCTCTACGGCTTCCTGATCGGCGGCGCGGTGCTCGTCGAGATCGTGTTCTCGTGGGGAGGGGCGGGGCAATACGCGGTGCAAGGTGTGCTGAATTCGGACATCTATCCGGTTCTGGGCTTTGTACTCTTCTCCGCCATCTTCTCCCTCATCGTCTACATCGCGGTCGACCTCATCTATTTCCTGCTCGACCCGCGGATCAGCAATTAACGTGAGAATGTCATTGGGCGCAGCAGAAATCATAAGCAAAACGCGCAACGCCTACGGCGGCAACAAGCCGCCGTTGATCGACATCAGGAACTTGCGCGTGACGTTCCCGTCGGGAAGCGCCGAACCTAAGACGGTGCTCAAGTGCATTGACCTTGCAGTACAGCCGGGCGAGATCGTTGGCCTGGTCGGCGAGAGTGGCGCGGGCAAGACGACGCTCGCCCGCTCCATCCTCGGGCTGCCGCCATCGCCGGGCCGCATCGCCGGCGGCGAAGTCCACTTCGAGGGCCGCCAGATTCTCAGCCTGTCCGAATCCGAACTCCGCCGTCTTCGCGGCCGCCGTCTCTCGGTCGTGGTGCCTAATCCCCGCGCCGAGCTCAATCCGCTGCTCAAGGTCGGTGATCAGATCGCCGCGATGGCGAAGATCCATCTCGGCGTCGGCGGCAAGGAGGCGCGGCGCATGGCGCTGAAGATCCTGTACGACGTGCAGATACCGGACCCGGAACGGCGCATGGATGCCTACCCTCACGAACTGTCCGGCGGCATGGCGCAACGCGTCGTCATCGCCATGGCGCTGATCTGCAGCCCGGCCTTTATCATCTCGGATGACGCCACCAGCGGACTTGACGTCACAGTGCAGGCGCAAATCCTGGCCCTGCTGACCAAGCTTGCCGCGGAGCATGGCAGCGCCATGCTGTTCATCACCCGCGACGTCGGCATCACCGCGCATTTCTGCAATCGCATCGCTGTGCTGTTCTCGGGCGAAATCGTCGAAATCGCGCCGCGCGAGGCGCTCTTCCTCGCGCCGGCGCATCCCTACACGCTGATGCTGCTTGCAGCCTTCTCCCATAGCCCCAGGCTGCGCGACAGCTGGAGCGTGCCGGACACTGGCCGGCGGCTCGAACCGACCACCGGCTGCCAGTATGCCGACCGTTGTCCCCTCTCTCAGCCGGTTTGCCGCGCACAGCGGCCACCTTTCGCCGAGATCAGCCCAGGACATTTCGTCCGCTGCCATTTCCCCGTGAGGCACGCATGAACGCCGTCCTGACGATCGACAACCTCTACAAGCGCTTCCCCATTGCCGGCTCCAAGCAGGTGGTGCAGGCGATCAACGGCGTTAGCCTGACCATCGAGCCGGGTGAGACACTGGGGCTCGTGGGCGAGAGCGGCTCAGGCAAGACCACGGTCGGCCGCTGCATCGTCGGCCTGATCGAGCCGACCGCCGGAAACATCCACTTCCGCGGCACCGACCTAGCCCAGCGCCACCAACACAAGAGCATGCTGGCTGGTAAGATTCAGCTCGTATTCCAGGAGCCGAACGAGTCGCTCGACCCGCGCATGAAGATCGGCGACACGATCAGCGAGCCGCTCCTGCCGCTCAAGCTCGACCGCGAAACGAGGCGCCGCCGCACCGCCGACGCCTTGCGTCTGGTACGGCTGGATACCGATTTGCTCGACGCCTATCCTTCCGAGCTGCCTTCCGGGCAACAGCAGCGCGTCGGCATCGCGCGCGCCATGGTCACGGAGCCCGAACTCGTCGTCCTCGACGAACCGACCTCGGCGCTCGACCCGACTGCCCGCGCCGAGATCATCGATTTGCTGCGGCGTATCCAGAGTGAACGTAACACCGCCTATCTGTTCATCTCCCACGACCTTTCCACAGTGCGCTTCATCAGCCACCGCGTCGCGGTGATGTATCTCGGCATGATCGTTGAGCAGGGCAGCGCCGAAACGGTCTTCAACCGCCCGCAACATCCCTATTCCAGTGGCTTGCTGTCGTCGGTCATGCTGCCGCATCCGCATCTTAAGATCGAAAGCAGCGTCAGCCTCAAGGGCGAGATCCCGAGCCCGATCAATCTGCCCCAGGGCTGCTTCCTGGCATCGCGCTGCCCGTTCGTCATCGATCGCTGCCGCCGTGAGATGCCGCCGGCCGAGGCGGTCGGCGAGCGGCACACGGTCCATTGCTTCCGCCACAAGGACGTCGCCGCTTCGGTGCCGGCTTCCGACACCTTCAACGTGTTCATGAAGGAGGCCGAGCGCATCCTCGGCCGGCCGGCGCCCGGTGATCTCGCGTCTTCGCTTCAATAGTCAAGTCAACCACGAAATGGAAAACCAAGCATGTCAGGACGTCTCGCGGGGAAGAAAGCACTGGTCACAGGAGGCGCACGCGGCATCGGTGGCGCGATTGCCACGGCGTTCGCGCGCGAGGGCGCCGACGTGGCCGTTCTCGACCTGAAACTCGAGGCCGCCGAGGCGCGCACCTCCGCCCTTGCTGATTTCGGTGTGAAGACCTTTGCCGTCGCGGCCGATGTCAGCGACGAGGCGCAGGTCGAAGCAGCCGTCAAGAAGGTGGAGGCGGCGCTCGGCCAGATCGACATCCTGGTCAACAACGCCGGCATCGACACGACGTCCGTTGTCGCCGAAATGAGCACCGGCATGTGGGACCAGATGATGGCCGTGAACCTGCGCAGCGTCTTTCTTTGCACGCGCGCTGTGCTGAAGCCGATGATTTCCCGCAAGTTCGGCCGCATCATCAATATCGCCTCGCAACTCGGTCACAAGGGCGCGCCGGAAATGGCGCACTATGCGGCCGCCAAGGCCGGCGTCATCGGCTTCACCCGCTCGCTCGCCTACGAGGTGGCACGCGACGGCATAACTGTGAATGCCATCTGTCCCGGCCCCATCGAGACGGAGTTGTTCAGGGCGCTGCCGGAGGAATGGAAGAAGCGCAAGCTCGGCGAATTGCCGATCGGCCGCGCCGGCCATGTCGACGAAATCGCTCCCACCGCCGTGTTGCTGGCGTCGGAGGAGGGCGCTTACTACATCGGCGCAACCATGAATCCGAACGGCGGCGATGTCATGCTCTGATCAACCGCGGGCTGAATGGTTCCATCCAAATGTATCTTGTTCTAGCTATGTGGCGACAATTCTTGCTCACGCTGGGGCCTAGCCATGATGAAACTCAATCTCAATGATGACGGAAAGACGGCGGCTTCACAGCCGCCCGACCTGCGGCGCGAGCGCCGGGAACCCAGCGGCGGTGTGGCCCAGGCAACGGTGGCCGCCCTGCAGTCGATGATCCGGGACGGCAGGTTGCAACCAGGCGATACATTGCCGCCGCAGCGCGACCTGGCACGCGACCTCAATGTGAGCCGCGCCACCCTGCGCGAGGCTCTGTCGATCCTCGCCACCATCGGGGAGATTGTTGCGCGCGAGGGAGGGCGCGGCTTCGTTTGTGCCGACCCTTCCGGCGCACCGGCAACTCCGTCCTGGCGCTTCGCGGCGCGCTATTCGCTGAGCGAGGTCTTTCAGTTCCGCTACATCGTCGAATCCTACGCGGCCGAGCTCGCGGCGCTGACCCATACCGATCAGGAGATCGCCGACCTGAAGGGATGCACGACCGCCTTTCGCAACGCGGCGCGCGAGAAGGACCTTAATGCCTACGCGCAAGCGGACTTCGATTTCCACAACCTCATCATGCGCATCTCGCGCAACAAACTCCTGGTGGACATGCACCAGACATTCGCGAGCGTGCTGTTGGAAAGCCAGCGCCTGCCCACCGAGCGGCGGGGCAATCTGCTGTTCGCAGTGCAGGAGCATGACCGCATCCTGGAGGCGGTTGCCATGGGCGATCCCGATGGCGCCAACTACTACATGCGCAAACATATCAGCATGGCGGGAAGCCGGGCCGGTCTTCCACCCTCGCAACTACCATAGACGCCCTTCGGCCGGGGACATGAACAACGAAAGGAAGAGAGATGCCGAAAGAAATGTTTGTATCCTACGGAGTGGACGTTGACGCTGTCGCCGGCTGGTTGGGTTCTTACGGCGGTGAGGACAGCCCTTGCGACATCTCTCGCGGCGCCTTCGCAGGCAAGGTCGGCAGCCTCCGGCTGCTTCGCATGTTCGAAAAATGGGGGATCAAGACCACATGGTTCATCCCCGGTCATTCCATCGAGAGCTTTTGGGACGAAATGAAGGAAGTGGCCGACGCTGGCCACGAGATCGGCATGCATGGCTACAGCCACGAGAACCCGATCGCCATGTCGCCCGAGCAGGAAGAGGCCATCTTCAACAAGTGCGTCGACCTGATCACCAAGCTTTGCGGCAAGGCGCCTCGCGGCTATGTCGCTCCCTGGTGGGAGTTCGGCTCGAAAACAAATGAGCTGTTGAAGCAGAAGGGGCTGCTCTACGACCACTCCCTGATGCACAACGACCATCACCCCTACTATGTGACGGTCGGCGACCAGTGGACGAAGATCGACTATTCCAAGCATCCATCCAACTGGATGAAGCCGTATTCGCAAGGCGAAGAGACCGATCTCATCGAGATACCGGCATCCTGGTATCTCGACGACCTGCCGCCGATGATGTTCATCAAGGCCTCGCCCAACAGCCACGGCTTCGTCAACCCGCGCGATATCGAGCAGATGTGGCGCGACCAGTTCGACTGGGTCTACGAGAACTACGACTATGCCGTGTTCCCGCTGACGATCCATCCCGACGTGTCGGGCAAGCCGCATGTGCTGAAGATGCACGAACGGCTCCATGACTACATGAAGGGCTTCGAGGGCGTGAAGTTCGTCAAGATGGAAGAGATCGCGGCCGATTTCGGCAAGCGCTTCCCGCGCAGCGGCAAGGCACGTCCGAAATCCTGAAGCGGCTTCGGCGCACTATGCCGGGACCGCCGCACGGTCTCGGCCTGGTTCGCTTGAGTGGTCAGACCGGATAGATCGGATTGATTATACTTTCTGTGTCATCTCGCCGATGGCAGCGCCCATCAATTCTGCTGGAAACAGCAGAATTTATGGCGGATTTGGTGCCTTCGCACCACTTTTCGACCATTCATTTCCGGTCAGACCAAGTGTGCTGAAAATTCAAGCTTTCTTGCAGGCTTTCTTAATTGTCATGGCGGGTAAGGCGTGCTAGCTCCAATCTTGGTCTGACCAAATAGGGAAGACTGGGGAAGAGGTGGAATGAAGGATAGAACGCACAACGTCCTTGATTTCCGATCCGTGTCCAAGCGCTACGGTGCCACGATTGCGCTTGAGGACATTTCGTTTGAAATGCGCTCCGGCGAAGTGTGCGGTCTGCTCGGCGAAAATGGCGCCGGCAAATCGACACTCGTAAAGATACTGAGTGGCGTCGTCACACCTGATACCGGCTCCATCGAATTGCGCGGCGCTCCTTTCAAGCCGCAGGGCATTGTGGACGCCCGCTCGGCCGGCATAGCAACCGCCTTCCAGGAACTCAGCCTGATCCCGACATTGTCGGTGGCAGCGAACCTGTTCCTGCCGCGCCCGGCACTCAACCGCCTTGGTCTGGTCTCGGCGCGCAACATCGAGCGCGAGGCGGGTGAGATTCTTCAAGCCCATGACGTGACGGATATCGCGCCCCGGCGGCTGGTCGAGGATCTGCCGCTCGGCATGCGCCAGAAGGTCGAGATCGTGCGTGCGCTGCGGCACCGCCCGGCGGTGCTGGTGCTCGACGAAGCGACCGCCGCGCTCTCCGACCGTGAATGGCTTTTCAAACTGGTCGATGCCGCTGTTCGTGGCGGCACGTCAGTGCTCTACATAAGCCACAAGCTCGACGAGATCCGCCGCCTGTGCCAGCGCTGCGTTATCCTGCGTAACGGCCGCAAGGTGCTGGAAAGCGATGTCGAATCCATGAGCGACGAAGCGATATTCAGCAGTATGGCCGGTCGCTCCGTGGTTGAAGCCGCGGAGAAGGCGCCGTCGGCGGTTCGCGTCGGGGCCACGCCGGCGTTGGAGGTCGGTCACCTGGTCGGCCCTGGCGTCAATGATATCAGCTTCTCGCTGGCTCCCGGCGAGATTCTTGGTGTGGCGGGTCTGGAGGGTCACGGGCAGTCCAGTCTCTTCAAGTCGCTGGTGGGCCTGTCGACGCTGCGGCAGGGCACGATCTCGGTCGGAGGCAAGGCGACATCGGTCGGCTCGCCTCGCGCGGCGCGCAGGCTCGGCATGGTGCTGGTGCCGGAGGAACGAAAGTCCGAAGGACTGTTCCACGATCTCACCACGCAGGCGAATATCTCGTTGCCGATGATAGACAAGGTGAGCCCATTCAGGCTTGTAAACAGATCTTCCGAGTTGCGGCTGGTCGAGCAGGTAACCCCGGCAGTGAACCTTTCGAAGCGGCTCCTGCCCCTCAACATCGGCGCGCTTTCGGGCGGCAACCAGCAGAAGGCGGTGCTGGCGCGGGCGCTGATAACGGGCGCGCGGTGCCTGCTGTTGTTCGATCCCACGCGCGGTGTCGATGTCGGCGCCAAGCGCAACATATACGCCATGATGCGCGCGTTCGTGCGCGATGGCGGCTCGATCCTGTTCTATTCGACTGAACTGGACGAACTCGTTCAGCTCTGTGATCGCTGCCTCGTTCTCTACCGCAATTTGATTGCCGGCGAGCTCGGTCACGACCATCTCTCACAGGACCGTATGCTGTCGCTGGCATCCGGTTATCGCGACGGGTCGCGGCAGCCTGCCGCGCCAGGGGCGTAACGATGGCATCCGATACGCTTCGCGACCGCTTGGCAATTCTGGGCAACGGAGCGGTCGCCGCCATCGGCCTGCTTGCCGTCATGTTCGCCGTCTATGCCGCGCACGAGCCTTCGGCACTCTCGCTATTCGGCATCGGCAACCTCCTCAACAACGCCATCGTACTCGCCCTCGCCGCCACGGGACTGACGCTCGTCGTGTTATGCGGCGAGCTGGACCTTTCGGGTCCCGGCGTGATCGCCATCGCGAATGTGGTGGTGGCGACGGTGAGTGGCGGCGATGCGGGCGCCCTTGGCAGCTTCGGCCTGGTTCTGTTGGTGGGCCTCATGGTCGGTGGTCTCAACGGCATACTGGTCGCCTATTTTGGACTGCAGTCGCTCGCCGTCACGCTCGGTTCGCTGATCGCATGCCAGGGCATCGCGCTCCTCATCCTTCCGGCTCCTGGCGGCGAGGTGGTGGAATCCATCGCCTATGGCATCACCGGCGACATTCTGCGCATTCCCGTGCCGGCGATCCTGTTGGTGCTGGTGCTCGTCTTTTGGTTTCTGCTCAAGCATTCGCGCATGGGCATCGCAATGTACGCGGTCGGCACGGATCAGGCGGCCGCGCGGCTCTCCGGGCTCAACATCCGCGCCACCAGGCTATTGGCTTTCGTGGCCGCCGGCCTGTTCTATGCCATAGCCGGCTTCGTTTTCAGCGCCGAGATCGGTTCGGGCGATCCACGCATCAGCGATTCCTTCTTGCTGTTCATGTTCGCGGCGGTCGCGATCGGCGGCACGTCCCTGTTCGGCGGGCGCGGCGGGGTGGTCGGCACGCTGGCCGGTGCAGGTATTTTGACGGTGCTGCAAAAAATGCTGTTCGCGCTCGGCGTGGCTGACTTTTACACCAACATCTTCAACGGACTTATCATGATCTTGGCAATCCTTTTCGGCCAAGCCTCCGCCTATTTGGCGCGCCGTTCCGCGAGAAGGGAAGCCTGATGACCGACAAGGACATTACGACCCCGGCACAGACGTCCGAGCACGGAGCGCAGAGCGCGCGCCGCGCACTTGTCTCATCGGACCTTGTGCCGGCGATCGCCGTGTTCGCCGCCACGGCGCTGCTGGTCATCGGCACGAAGATCGTCAGTCCCAATTTCGGTTCGTTCGACCAGCTCACCGCCATACTGGTTACCGCCATCTTCCTGGTGGTCGCTTCGTTCGGGCAGGGGCTGGTGATCCTTCTGGGCGGCATCGACTTGTCACTGGGCGTGGTCATCGGTGTCGGCGGCATGATGATCGCGGAACTTACGCGCGGCAGCAACGACGCGCTGCTGTACGCCATTCCGCTTACCCTCTTGTGCTGTCTTGGCATCGGTCTCATCAACGGCATCGGTGTGGCGATTGCCAAAATCCCCCCCTTCATCGTGACGCTGGCGTCCGGCATCACATTCTTCGGGGTGGCGCTGGGTTTCACCGCGGGCAATTCGCAACAATCGGTCGCTCCGGCGGTCCAACAGTTCATGAGCTCCCGCTGGCTCGGTGTACCCTATCCCGTCTATTTCATAATCGTCTTTGCGGTGTTCGCCTGGCTCTTCCAGAACAAGAGCGCGGAAGGCCGCAAGCTCTACGCCATTGGCAGCAGCCCTGGCGCGGCCAACGTGCTGGGCCTGCCGATCGCCGCGCTCACCGTCGCAGTTTATGCCATCAGCGGCCTTTGTGCCGGAATGACCGGCATCCTCTTGGCCGGCTATTCCTCGAGCGCGACGCTTGACATGGGCGATGCGCTGCTGATGCCCTCCATCGCCGCCGTCGTCATCGGCGGCGCACGGGTCACCGGTGGCTCCGGCATCTATCTCGGAACTCTTGCCGGCGCGCTCTTCCTCAGCACGTTGTCCACCGTCATCACCACGCTCAGCCTCTCGCAGGGATTCCGCGATCTCGTGCAGGGCGGGATCATCATCATCGCTTTGCTGCTCCAGCGTGGGCGGCTCAATCTGCGAAGCCGTTAGTCGGCGGTCGCTTCAAATGGGAGAAAGAACATGAAGAACGCTTCGCGTAGACTGACTTACGGCTGGGCAGCCGTGGCCGCGACGTTGCTTGGTCTGGGGACATCCAGCGCGAATGCCCAGGATACCTACAAGGTGTTCCTGAATATGAGCTACAGCGGCAACACCTGGCAGGCGAGCGCCGCCAATGGCATCAAGGCACTGGCTTCGACCCCGCCTTACGACAAGCAGGTAGAGTTCAAGACCATTATCTCCGGCACCGACGTGCAGAAGCAGATATCCGACCTCCAGAGCATGATCGCGGCAGGCGCCAACGCCATTCTTCTGTATCCGCTCTCGCCGACTGCGCTCAACCGCACCATCAAGCAGGCCTGCGATCAAGGCGTCGTGGTGTTCACCTACGACAGTACGGTTACGGAGTCCTGCGCGCACAACGTCTCCAACATCACCGCCCGCTACGGCGCCAACACGGCACAGTGGATGGTGAATCAGATGGGCGGCAAGGGAGAGCTGATCTTCAACCACGGCGTCGCCGGCACGACCGTGACCAAGACCTATGACGAACAGGCCTATGGCGTGTTCAAGAAATATCCCGACATCAAGATCGTCGGCGATTTCTATGGCAACTGGAACGACGCGACCTCGCAGGAGGAGGTTGCCAAGATCCTGGCCGCGCACCCCAACGTCGACGGCATCTGGACGGTCGACGGCACCTTTGGCTCTTTGCAGGCTGTCATCAACAGTCGTCCCGACAAGCTGGTCGTGATTGCCGGCCAGTCCAACAACGGCTATCGCCTGGCGATGGCGGATCCGGCCATGCAGGCCAAGGGCCTGAAAGGCGTCTCCTCGAGCGCGGGTCCGGCGGTTGGCGGCTACGCCTTCAAGCTCATGATGGAAGTCGTGACCGGCAAGAAGAAGCTAACCGCCAACAACATCGAATATCCGCTGCCATGGGTTGAGCCGCAGGACGTGAAGCTCTGCCAGGGCGAGACCTTCGTTGACGGCTGCAACACTTTCCCTGCCGACAAGGTGCCACCGCTCTTCATCGACACCTCCCTGAACGGCGATCTGCTGCCCGAACTCAGCTTGAAGTCGGTGCAAGATGGTACGCCCACGCCGGGCGCAACCATCAAGGATCTGCCTGACGTGACCTACGCCGACAATTTACCCGGCATCAACTGCGGCAAATGTGAGCCAACCAAGGACTGGCTGGAGCCAAACAAGGTTAAGCCGATTCCTGCCCCTTGAGTTCCTCGACAGAAGAACGCGGCATTTCCGGGGCCGCGTTCTTCTTCTGGTCGAAGCCTGCGTTAGACCAGGCAGGGGGACTTGGCATTGCCAGGCAGGGCAACCACCTACAGAGGAACTATAATGCCTGTCGGGGTCAAACGGTCTCCGAAGACGGTCATCCAAGGAGCAGATCATGTGCTCGCTATGCGGCGTTCTAGGCAGCAACGAACATTGGACCGATGCCGTGGCCCGGCCCGGCGTTTACACGCGCAACGTCGAAAACGTTGACCGGCGCCGTGAGCGCGCAAATCGCGTCAGGATTGCTAACCTCATCCTAGCCTACTTCGGCATGCGGCTGGCGGACTGGCAAGGCACGTCCTTTGTCATTTCAACGCGAACGGGCAAGACCGAGATCATCAACGATCTCGGACACCTATGGCAGGCTGCGGAGCGTCTTTCGGGCAGGACTTGCGATCCGTTGGAGGCCGATGTCATCGCAAGCTTCGAAGCCGGTCGCGATGGCTGAACTACCGCCGTTCACGCCAGTCCACCTGCTGACAGGTTTTCTCGGCTCGGGCAAAACCACGCTTCTGAAGCGGCTGCTGGATGACCCCGATCTGTCGGACGCGGCCGTGCTCATCAATGAGTTCGGCCAAGTCGGGCTCGACCACCACCTGGTGGAGCGAATTGACGAAACGATGGTGCTGCTTCAGTCCGGCTGCGTGTGCTGCACAGTGCGCGGTGAACTGGCCGACGCGATCTGCGATCTATATTCGAAGCGGGAGCGCGGCCAGATATCCCCGTTCCGGCAGGTGGTGGTCGAGAGTACGGGGCTGGCTGACCCATTTCCGGTCCTTTCGACGCTGAAATCCCATCCGATGCTGAAGCACCATTTCACCGCAGGAAACGTGGTGACCACCGTCGACGTGATGAACGGGATTGGCAACCTCGACCGATACATCGAATCCAATCGCCAGGTGGCCATTGCCGACAGGCTGGTCATGACCAAGACCGATCTCGCCGACGGCGCCGAAATCGGGCGACTTGCCGACCGGCTGAGGCGTATCAATCCGGATGCCGCGATGCTGGATGTTCGGTGCGGGTTTCGTGCGCAAGATTTGTTCGAGCAGGACACTGTGGCCCGTGCAAGCCAATTGCAGTCGCAGTCGGGTTTCTTCTGTGAGGAGGCCGCCGTATTGGCGACCGCCGACGGACAAGCGCATCAGGCGGCGATCGTATCCTGCGTCCTGATCTGGGACGAGCAAGTCGACTGGACTGCGTTCGGCCTATGGCTCACCATGCTGCTCAACAGACATGGAGAGCGCGTCCTTCGAGTAAAGGGCATCCTGAACATCGCAGGTGAAGACCGTCCGGTCGCGATCCACGGTGTGCAGCATCTCGTTCATCCTCCTGTACATATGAAGGCGTGGCCGAGCGAAGACCGCAGATCGCAGCTGGTCATCATTGCCGACGGACTCGATTTGGAACGGGTGCAGCGCTCATTCGCTGCATTCGCCTTGGCCAGCAAGCCCAAAGTCATGGCGATTGCCGGCGCGTAGTCGAAGTCAATGTCCTCCGCTTCCCGTGCCAAGTTCTTCGGCAAGGGAATTCTCGCCGGCCAGGGACTCCCCTTGGAACAAGGCCGTGGCACGCAGCTGTCACAGGCGATGCGGCCCATCGATCTATGGTGCGCCGACTACAAGGGCGAGTTTCTATGGCGAGGGGCGCAAGTATCGGGATTTCGTCTATATCTATTTTGGCGTTGGTGTCGGGGGCAGTATCATGAATGCCGGGGCGGACGGCCGCTATGCCGTCTTCAGCGAGGCGATGGCACGGACCAGCCTGGATGAATTCGGCGACAGCAACACCGTAGGCGCCAAGCTCGGCGTCAGCATGAAATGGTAGTCAACGGATAGCGGGAGATCGAGCGCGGCTTGCCTGAAACGCAAAAAGCCCCGCCGGCCGGAGCCAGCAGGGCGATCATATTGCTGAAGCCAGAAAAGGTCTAACATTGCAGCGAAGTTCTCTGCAATGTTAGGCCGCCTAGCTACTGGAGGGGAGCTTGCTCCAGATCTTCAGCGTCATCGGTGGCACCGCGGCATGCGCGAGTATATTGGTTTTGGCCTTGGCGTTGATCCCTGGCCACAGCGGCGGCAGCACCATGATTTTGATCGCGGTAATTGGGCGGCGTTAGCGGCAGTTGCGTTCCTCGTGCCTAAGGTTTTTGAACCGATCTCCCGGTAACGAACCTTCACTCGTTGGGAGATTGCAGCTGCAAAAGACGGTGAAGCCGCCGGCGCCGAACATCAAGGCATAGCCTGAAACGCCTCGAATGTTCTCAGCTTCGTTAGGGTTTACCCGATGGCATCCAGGTACTGCGTCAGGCAGGAGATCGATTGAACTGTGGACGGTGTTCGACGTGTTCACCGGCTTGCCAGCTGAAATTGAAGGACATCCATATGTCGTTCTCGAAATGGACTATGCCCACGAGATAGCCGGCATCCTCAACGCTGCCGCCCGAACGGGTGCCGGGCAAAATGCAAACTCTTCGGAAATCCAGACTGTTGATCCAGTTCGCCCGTGCATTGGCAACCGCAGGCTCAAGACCCTCAAAGGCTCACGCCTACGAGTTCATCTGCAAGGCGTGGGCGTCACAACATCACTCTATAGTATTTTGTTAGGTGAGCAGCTTTGCGAGTGCTGGCCTCGTCCGGCGACAATCGCAGCATAGGGGAGACGATTTAAACGACGTTGACGCCGATGCGATTGGCCAGGATCAGCAGGTCGGAAACGAGCTCGTTATCATTGAGGATGCTTCGGGCGGCGTCCGCAAGCAGGTCGTTCGCAGGAATGCGGTCGCCGAACAGGAGGACCGCCCGCGCTCGGTCGTCTTGGCGCGAAACCCAGCACAAGCCTTTAACCGCCGGGCACTGCTTGTGGATGGCCTCCGCCCATCTCCGCGTGCCAGGATACTGGTCCTTCTCCGTGTCGATAAGATCCATCCGACGCAATCCGAGCGACCGCAGTGCGGTCGAGCTGAGGTCGGCCAGTACCAAGTCCCGTCGGGGCGTCACCGTCGAATAGACTTGACCGGCAAATTTCGCTTGATCGAAGGTCTTCAGCCCCGGTGCGATTGGCACGTCGTGAAATACCGTCTCCATTGCGGCGCAGTCAAAGCTCGTTCCACCATACAGCGTCGGGATACTGCTACCGACCGAGTTCCCAATTGGGCTGAAGCGGGCGTTTCCCCTCACCCCCGGATTGAAGACATTGCCGCCATAGAGGTTCAGGTGGATGCGGTGAATGACTCGACCCGCCGACCAGGTCATGGTCTGGATCCGTGTGCTGAGGTCCTTCCAGGGCTCGGGCACGCTTGTGCCGACGACTAGCGGCCTCTTCGCGCGCGACCTTCTGTCAGCCATGGAGGACGCCAGCAACCTCGTCTTTGGCAGCGGCAATGACACGATCGGGCTCGCTGATGAGAAGGTCTTGCGGCCTCTTGCCTCCGAGAAAGCTGTTGACCGAGGCAAACCAGTAGGCGAGACCCCAGTCGTCCTTCTTTCCTCGGAAGGTGCTGAGCACCTTTGCCAAAGCCTTCACTGGCCGAAAGTCGGTCGAGGGCTCAAGGGCGTACCCCGGAAAGTAGTCGACGCCTCGATGCCGCACGGCAAAGACCTGCCCCTCCTTTTTCCATTTATTTGGCTGGGCGCTGGGATTGCTGGCGCTGAAACCGGCTACTTTGGCCACTTCGGCGGCCGTTAGCCAGTCACCGCTTTCCAGCACCGCCTTGCGCGCATCCCCCACCATGCGCGCTTCGAGGAGCATGTGATGTGGAGGAGGGACCACCGGTACCAAGGCTTCAACGATGGAATTGAAGGTCTCATCCTGGCGACGCTTGAGAATTGCACTGACAAAGGGAGCGAGCCCCGCGACCGTCTCAGCGAAGGCCTTGGCGGCGGACGCGCTGCCGTGCTCGATGGTCAGGGCAACAACCTGCTCGGCCTTAAGATGGTTAAGCCCCCTCCGGACCTGCTCTGGTGTTCCCGTAAGCGTGCCAACGCGGGAAAACTCGTCGGTCTTACTGGCAGCGACCATGTGGCCCGACTCCGTTCGGTTATCTTGGTTATCAATGTAGCACCGTAATCAAAATCATCAAGGGACGGCAACCCAGGGGCGTTCCGGCTCGTGTTGCGAAGCCCACACGCGAGGTGCGAGGTATAGACACGCATTAAAAATAAAATAGGAGGCGAGCGAAAAGGCGCGGCACTGATTGCAACGAAACGCAGGGAAGGATGAGTTAGCCACCATCAGGGCGGAGCCGCGTGTCCATCTCGGCGTCGCTTAACGCCACTACTGGCGCAAGGTCTGGCCGGCTTCCACGCCTGACCGAGTAAGCGCGCGTAATTTCTGCACCGAAGAGGAAGATCTGCGCTGAATAATAGACCCAAAGCAGCACCACCATCAGCGCGCCTGCCGCTCCGTAGGAAGTCGCTATCGCGCTGGTGCCGATATACCAGCCGATCAGCGACTTGCCGATGGTGAACAGCAACGCAGTGACCACCGACCCGACGGCAACATCGCGCCATTTGAGCGTGCGATCCGGCAAGATCACCAGAGTGCGGGCTCAGACACACGTCGCTCCTGGGGTTTAACGTATGCCAAGCCGAAACACAGACGACAAGCATCATACCCAAGGGTTACGTCCGGATTGCGATCTCTACAGGAAGCGGCGATCGGTGATTGCGCAGCGAAGCTGAAGCCCGCTCCGCAGGATGCCGGAAGGCGCGCCGATAGCGTCCGCCTTGATCCTGCACCGCCGCAAAGGCGCCCCTTGGGGTTCCTTTGCCGGCCGGCGAGCATCGCAAGGTTAGGAGTATGCGGTCGGGTCTTGAATGCCATGGCTTTAACTCAACACGAGCCCTGCCAGCAGCACGGCGATTGCGAGTGAAAAAGGGACGGCCAAAAGCCAGCGAGCTTCCAATACACTAAAGTCACGGTTCACGATGATGCTCCTTCCAGTCCCTTCAACATGAAAAGCGTCAAGGCACCTGATCGGTTCCGTTTTGATTGATTGGACACCGGATCAAGGTGGTGGCGGTTAGCACGAATCTAAGGGTAGGCGGCTGTTTAACCTCCCGTTACGCGACCGGCACTGACGAGGAACAAGCCGCACCGCTCCAAGTTTGAATCGCGTTCCATTGGAGACATCGGCTGATGCAAACCTGTAGGCTCGAAGAGATGGTTGGCGACATGGTGGTCTCCCCTCGATTCGATTAGCCAACTTCAGGGAGCATGCAGTGCCGAATTTGAGTTGGGGCTGACTGCGAACGGAGAACCCTATGAACCTCAGCGACTCGGATGCGGATAGGAATAGCATCACCCCAACCAGGCCATCTGCCGAGGGACTCGCTCCGGCACTGGCCCGGAACATTGAAGCAATTGTCGAACGAAGGAAGCAGGAGGCAAAGCAAGCCTCGATCGAGGAACGGGCGGCAGCGGCGCTTAGCGGATTCGCCGGCAGCATGATGTTCGTCTACCTTCATCTCGTCTTTTTTGGCGTGTGGATCTTCCTCAACGTTGCACCTGTTGGCCTAATTGAGCCTTGGGATCCGTCCTTGGTAATTCTGGCGATGTTCGCATCGGTGGAGGCAATCTTCCTCTCCACTTTCGTGCTGATAAACCAGAACCGGATGGCGGCTCAGGATGATGCCCGGGCAGACTTAGACCTTCAGGTGAGCCTGCTGAACGAACACGAGACCACGAAGCTGATCAAGATGGTCGAGGAAATAGCCAGACACTTGCATGTCCGCAGAGAAACAGACGACGAGTTGGCGGAGTTGAAGCGCGACGTGGCGCCTGAAGTTGTCCTCGATAAGATCGCGGAGGCAAGGGACGAGGCAAGTTCAGCTCGATCATAACCTCAGATTTCCCCAGCTCTCTCCACGATGCACTCTGGGTCGATCCAATGTTGCCACCGGCCCCTCGGGAGCCAGCCAAACCTGACCAGCTTTTCGTGCAACAGGACGCTTTCCGTCCCGGCGAGCAGCCGCAAAGAGTGACGGCGCCGCCCATCAAGTCCTGACGTTTTGACCGCGCAGCAGCAACCGGACGACTGATAGGCGCAGCCTAACATCCCGCGACCTTGCGAGGCTTCTTTGCAGGCGATTTGCGGCCAAGCCGGCTTGAATGCCGGGCACCTGATACGACGGCGGAGCAATTTCAAGGCGCGCGCGTTTACTGCGCACGTTGATCTGGAAAGGATCGCACGTGGACCGTACCGACCACCTTGCCAAGTTGCGCCGACATGTTCGCATTCTTGTGGACCTCGGCCGCCTGGCCGGTGAAGAAACGCCGGTCAGTCGCTTCCTGGATCAAGCCTGTGTGCAGGTCGCCCGAGCTGTAGAGATCAACCACGTGAAGGTGCTGCGCTACCGCCGTCGTACGGCTGACCTGTTCATGGAAGCAGGTTTCGGATGGAAGGTCGGCGTGGTCCGCATGGCGACCTTTTCTGCGGATCTGCGGTCGCCGCCTGGACGAACCTACCAGACCGGCGAGCCCTTGGCGATCTTGGACGGGGCCGCTGCGCAGCGAGATGGCGACTATGCTTTTTCCGATGTGCTCAAAGACCACGGTATCAGATCACTCGCCAACGTGCCCATCCTCATCAAGGGCGCCGCCTGGGGAGTTCTGGAGGTCGATTCAGCAACCACGCGGGATTTCGGCGAGGATACTATCGAATTCATGACGGCTGCTGCGGCCGTCATCGCTTCTACGGTGCAAAGGCCAACCCTTGATGCCAGCGATGCGCAAGCGACGGCGGCAGCTATCGTCCAAGCGCAGGAACGCGAGGTGCTGCTGCGAGAAATGCAGCACCGCGTAAAGAACAACTTCCAACTCATCCTGTCATCGATAGCCATCCAGAAACGACGGTTTGAAAGCGCCGAAGTGCACCGCGTCCTGGAACATGTCGCGAACCGCGTTAATGCCATCTCGCTTGCTCATGATCAGCTCTCACCCGGTCAAGGATTGCGAGCTGTCGATGTAGCGCGTTACCTGCGAGCACTGTGCGCATCGCTTCAGGCTCAGATGGAAAATGCCACGATCGAGATCGAGGCCGACGAGATCGAACTCGCGATTGAACGTGCGGTGCCGCTCGGTCTCATTATGAACGAGGCTGTAATGAACTCGGTCAAGCATGCCTTTGGCCCGGGCGGAGGGCATATCAATGTGAAACTCGAATCCGGCATTGGTTATGGCGAGGCGCGACTTATAGTGGCAGATGACGGGCACGGCATTCAAAGTCCCCGGCCTGGTGGGTCGGGACAAAAGCTGATCCAGGCACTAACCGGCCAGATCGGCGGCAAAGTTCAGCAGGATAGCTCTGCCAACGGCACCATCACAAAGATAGTCTTTCCTGTAATCGCCTAGGTGAGCAGGTGACGGATTGTCTGTAGGAATTGCGCTACGCGGCCGAGCAACGAGGTAGTAGTTGGGCATCCAATACCCTAGAGGCCCGACACCATGTAGCCATTGACGTCACCGGCCCTTCAGCGCCTTAGCCTCCAGCTCCAGAGTTGTGCGGTCATTGCCGTGCCTGTCGAGTAGCTCTTTCACCTGCTGCGGGTGATCCTTCTGGGCGCATCGAGAACTGTTTGGGCCTAGCATAAAATCCGGCGCGGAAGGGCCTCATCTCACATTTTCGCTGCTGCGTTTGCCTTCGCTACCTGCCGGAACTGACAGCCGAGCGGCCTACTCCCGTACTGCCGCGCGTCGTTCGCCAACTCGCAAGCAAACAAAATGGACCGCAGGATTGTCCTCCGAACGAGGACTGAGATAAGCTATTCTACCCGCCGTCAAATCCGCTCGTGCTAACGGTTCACGCAACAGTGCGATACCAAGTCCAGCCTTCGCCGCCGCCAATATAGTATCATAGTCTTCAAAACGTCGGTCGTGCCAACGGGGTCGGTAAGAAAGACGCGCCTGGCGCCATAAGTTCATGCCCGATAGCATCGTATTAGGCTCGATCCTATCATCGGGCCGCGACCATGCCACGGCGGCTCGCGGGTGCCTTCGAGCTCGTGCCAAAGCCAAACGCAAGGAAACCACGCCAAGGGACGTCGTCGGAGAGAAATGAGACGTCGTGCAAACCGTCGTACTGGATCTTAATTTGTCAGTAACATTATCACCGCGACGATGAAGGTAACGTTTGCGACAACCAAACCCAAAAAGAGCAGGACCATACTTACTTCGGTATCATCTGGCTTTTTTGATAACCGGTTCTGCTCGCAAACCACATATCCAATTCCGCGTTCAATCATCAGAGTCTCCAAATTGAGCGACTTCGAATGGTCTTGCTGCAGAAACGCTCTCCAGGAGTAACTATGGTAGTGCTTCGACCGAGAGCCGGTGTCCGCAGCGGCCAGTTGACCTGCAATAGCGGCCGTTCACGAGCCGCTACCGTTCCAAAGCTTGACCCCGCTCCCTATCTGGCGTGCTTCGGCTTGCTCGCGCTCGCCATTACGCACAACAGCTCGAAGAGGAGCGTTGCACCTGTCAACGCCGTGACGCCCGAAGGATCGAGCGGCGGCGAGACCTCGACCAGATCGGCGCCAATGATGTCGAGGCCGGCGAGGCCGCGCACCATGGCCTGGGCCTCGCGCGTCGTGATGCCGCCGATCTCGGGAGTGCCCGTGCCGGGGGCAAAGGACGGATCGAGCGCGTCGATATCGAACGAGACGTAGACGGGGGCTGCGCCGACGACGGAGCGTGCCTCGGCAATCACCGCCTCTACGCCGCGCGCCATTAATTCTTCGATGAAGATGATGCGGACGCCCGCCTGCGTGGCGAAATCATAGTTTCCAGCATCCGAGATTGACCCCCTGATGCCGATCTGGACCATTCGTTTCGGGTCGAGAAGACCTTCCTCGACCGCACGGCGAAACGGCGTGCCGTGATTGTAACGGTTGCCGAAGAACTCGTCGTAGGTATCCGAATGGGCGTCGAAATGGACAAGGCCCAGCGGCTCGTTAGCTACGGCGCGCAGAATGGGCAGACTGATTAAATGATCGCCGCCCACCGCCAGCGGCCGAGCGCCGGCGTCGCGAACTTTCGTGAAGAACTCCGTGATTGTGTCCAGCGCGTCGTGAAGATCAAGCGGGCTTACCGGTACGTCGCCGCAGTCACCGGCGCGCAATTGATCGAACGGAGAAAGTCCGGTGACGTGATGGACACGCCGCACCAAGCTGGACTGATTGCGGATCTCGCGCGGACCGTGCCGAGCGCCCGAGCGGTTGGTGGTGCCGCCGTCGAAGGGGATGCCCACAAGTGCTATGTCGACCTGGTCGGGACGGGCCATGGGAAGGCGCATGAATGTCGAGAGGCCGGCGAAGCGCGGAACCTTGCCGGAATCGAGGGGTTGGAACTCCGTATCGCTCATGATCGTGCCTTCCTTTCCGCGCATGCAGCCGTCGCATTCTGTGCGCAGCTTAAATGCCGCTGTAATTCATCCGTTCTGTCGCATGAGCATGGCGCCAAGCGTCCTGCTTCCCGCCCTTATTTGCGGCGAGGCAGAACAGCGCCTCTGCGAGCAGGCGTGCTGCGAGAATGCAGGTCGTCCCGCTGGCGGAATCGAAATCCGGCGACACTTCGACGAGATCAAAGCCAGAAAATCCGTCACGGGCCGCGATGCGGACCCCGCGAATGATCTCGCGTGAAGTCAGACCGCCGGATTCGGGGCTGTTGGTGGCCGGTGCGTAGGCCGGATCGACGCCATCTATGTCGAGGCTGATGTAGAGGCGTGCGCCGTCCGCGATCGCGATCTTCCGCGCACGTTCGGCAACAACATCAATGCCAAGGCGTTCCACTTCAGCCATCGAGAACACCGTGATTCCGAGCTGCCGATAGAGCGGCGTCCACTCCGGGAGGTTGCGCGGTCCGCGCGCCCCGATCACCACGATGCGCCGCGGATCGACCTTATCCAGTTCCGCGATGCGCAGCAGTGGGGATGCGCGCGTCAGGCGATCGCCGGCGAAGGATTCACTGAGATCGAGATGGGTGTCGAAGACGATTAACCCGACTGGCGCGTCGCCGGCCTCGGCCACGGCGCGTACAGCCGGATAGCTGATGCCGTGGTCCCCGCCGATCGTCACCGGGATCGCCCCCGTGGACTGAATCGCGCCAAGCCGGGCTCCGAGACGAGCATAGCTTTCGGCGTTGTCCCCCGGCACCACATCGATATCACCGGCGTCGGCCACAGCGATATGGCTTGAAAGGTCCATGTCCCAATCGAAAGAGTAGGTGCCATACAGGAGGGAGTACTTGCGGATTTCCTGGGGCGCGCGCCGCGTCGCGCCGCCGCGGAAGGTGGCAAGCCCGTCATAGGGCATGCCGACCACAACGGCATCGGCGACGAAAGAAGCCAGGTCGCGGACATGAGGAAAGGCCATGAACGGCGGAACGTCGCCATAGATGCGCGGAACGCCGAGTGGGCTGAGGGCTTCGCTCATGGCCGTGCTCCTTCTGCACTTGTCCCGGTTCCCGGCCCATCGTTCTGGAAGAGCATGTTGCGAGACCTCCAGGTATCGAGGAATTCCCGCAGGCGCGGACTCTGCGGCGCACTGAAAAGTCTTGCAGGCGGCCCCTGCTCGACCACTTTGCCCTGGTCCATGAACACGACGCGATCGGCCACCTGGGCTGCAAAACCCATTTCATGGGTAACGACGACCATGGTGATGCCTTCCTGGGCCAATTGCTTCATGGTGTCGAGGACCTCGCCGACAAGTTGCGGATCGAGCGCCGATGTCGGCTCATCGAAAAGGATGACATGCGGTTCCATGGCGAGCGCGCGCGCGATACCGACGCGCTGTTGCTGACCGCCGGAGAGTTGGGAAGGATACCGCTCCGCAAAGCTCCTCAGGCCCACTTTGGCGAGCGCATGCAGGCCCTGTTCCCGAGCCTTGGCTGCGCGAATGCGCTTGGTCAGGCGTGGCCCGAGTGTGACATTGTCCAGCACCGTCATGTGCGGCCACAGGTTGAAATGCTGGAACACCATACCGACGTTGCGGCGCACCGCGGCGATATTCTGTTCGCTTTCACGCACCAGCGCAGTCCCGGTACGACGGTAGCCGAGCAGGCGTCCTTCGATCTCGACCTCGCCACTGGTGTAATCCTCCAAGAAGGAAGTACAGCGCAGCAGCGTACTCTTGCCGGAGCCGGACGGTCCGATGATGCAGACGACCTCCGAGGGGTTGATGTCCAGCGAGATGCCCGACAACGCCTGGAACTTGCCGAAATCCTTCGTCAGGTCCCGGATCCCGATAATCGGTTGAGGGGATAGGGTGGCCATCGCGTCTGTCCGATCGTTCGTTGAGTTGCCAGGCTGGGATCGTTAGAACTTCACGCGCCGCTCGACGAGCTTGCCGAGCTGGGCGACGGCTTCAACCAGCAGCCAATACAACACCGCGGCTGCGACATAGGGCTGGATGACCGCATAGGTCTCATTGACGAACTGGGTCGTATTCTTCGTCAATTCCGCCACAGTGATAATCGACAGCACCGCCGATTCCTTTATGAGGATGATGATCTGGTTCACGATAGCCGGCGTGATCAGCACTAACATCTGCGGCAACTTGATATGGCGGATGATCTGCGTGCCAGTGAGGCCGGCGATGCGGGCCGCCTCGATCTGACCCTTGGGGATCGACTGGAAACCGGATCGGAAAATTTCAGCGAAATATGCGCCGCCATAGAAGCCGAGTCCGAGCACACCGACCGTCTGCGCTCCCAGTCTGAGACCGATGCTCGGTCCGCCGTAGTAGAGCACGAACAGAAGGATCAGGATCGGCAGGCCGCGCATAAACTCGACATAAACGCGAACCGCCCAGCGCAGCGGCTCGAACGCTATGCCGTCGAGACAGGCAAGGACAAGACCGACCACAATCCCGAGTACCGTCGCCAGCGCACAAATCCAGGCTGTGGTGACCAGTCCGGCCAACATCAAAGGTGCATATTGGACCCAAAGATCGAGGAACTGTGTCATGGGCTCAGCCTCCCCGCGCCAGTCGCCGCTCTGCCGAGCGACCAGCAAGCGAAAGGAGGAAATTAATAACGATATAGATGATCCCGGCGGTGATGTAGGTTTCAAACGGCCGATAGGTCGTCGCCACGATCTGCTGGCTTACCCGCATCAACTCGGTCACCGCGATGACCGAAACCAGCGACGAGTTCTTCAGGATGCTGACAGTCTCATTGACGAGCGAAGGGATGACCAGCCTGAGCATCTGCGGCACCAGGATGGTACGGCGCGCGGCCCATTTTCGGATCCCGACCATGCGGGCGGCTTCCATCTGTCCCGGCGGAATGGCCAGGAGCCCGCCGCGGAATATCTCGGCCTGGAAGGCGATGGTGTTCAGCGTCAGGGCGACGATGGCGGCCAGGATGGGCGGCACGTTGATGCCGACCAGCGGGAGCAGGTAATAGATGATCAGCAACTGCACGAGGATCGGCGTGCCGCGCCAGACGCTTTGATAGGCGCGTGAGAACCGGCTCACCCATCTGTTGGACGACGACACACCGAAGCAAAGGACCAGTCCCAACGGCATGCCGAGGATGATGGCGATCCCGGAGACCAGGACGGTCATGCCGGCGCCCCACAGCATCACGCGCAGGTTGTCTTGGATAAGGGCAAGCGTGGTCAACGGCTTCACCTAGAGACGTACCAGAGAGCTGGACGGGATGTGGGGGAGACGCCTCCTCAATCCTTCGGTACAGGCAAGGCGTCGGTCGGCAGCTTCATGGTGAAGCCGAACCATTTCTCCTGCAGCTTGGCCATCGTTCCGTCGGCGGCCAGCTTTCGGAACTGGTCGTCGAAGAAGTCGGCCAGCGACTTGCTGTCGTCGTCCTTCCGGAAGGCCCAGCTGAAGTAGGTCGGCGCTCCGAATGTCGTCTTCACGGTCTCGAACGCGTCGCCACGCTGCGTTTGCAGATAGAGCAAGTTCGGCAGCGAATTGACCACCGCGTCGGTGCGTCCGGCTGCCAGATCGGCATAGGCCTCGTTGAAGTCCACATAGGTCTGGATGTTCGTGATCGGCGCCAAGCCCTTTGACTTGAGCTGTTCGGATAAGGCCTCGGTGGCTTTCAGCTGGGCGGAGCCGGCTTGGGTACCGACGCTTTTTCCGCTGAGGTCGTCGGGTGTCTTGAGCGAGGAATCGCCTTTGCGTTTGACGTAAGTGAAGGATGCATCGGCGATCGGCAGGGACAGGCGGTAGGTATCGTACCGCTGCTTGTTGACGGTCACCGACGTTATGATGGCGTCGAACTTCTCAGTCTGAAGCCCCGGCAACAGACCTTGGAACGGCAGGTCAAGCCGGTCTATCTTGACACCGGGAAGGGCTTTCATGACCTCGTTGAACAGGTCCACGCCGTAGCCGACAATGCTGCCGTTCTCGACGTATTCGAACGGCGGATACCTGGCTTCGGAAGCGATCACGATCTGCCCCTTCTCCTTGATCCGGTCAAGAAGGTCGGCCGCCGGGGCCCCGCTAGCCGCCACAAGCGACAGCGAAGCAACAAGCAATGCAGGCAAGTACGATTTCAAAACAGACCGCATGAATTCCTCCCGTTCCTGCGTCGCGACATGCAATGGAACCACAGCCCTGCCGCTTCCCGATCACAGGGCCCTTTTCCCCCACGGTCATGGGCCAAAAAGGATTACTCCGTCGGCAGCTTGTGGCCAATTTGGCGCCGCTACGCCTAGCCCAGCATGTCAGGATTGACTCTCTAATAAATATGGAAGGAATAGACTATACATCGAGATTCACGATATGAACTCTGTTAGCCGAGTGGCATGGCGATTTAGAGGATTTTCCAGATGCGCATGTCCGCCTCCGATATTAGGGCAGTGCGGGTTTTCCGGTCGGTCGTTGAGCACGGCGGTTTCAGCGGAGCGCAGCTTGCGCTGGCAATGAGCCAGTCGACCATCAGTTTCCAGATTACCGCGCTGGAGCAGCGGCTGGGCTTTTCCCTGTGCCAACGCGGCCGTCGCGGCTTCGAACTGACCGACAGAGGCCGGGCCGTTTACGATTACTCCCATTCACTGACATCGGCCCTTTCCTCGTTCGAGCAGCAATTGGGCGAGCTTCGCCTGCGCGCAACCGGCACCCTGCGCATTGGCATCGTCGATTCGACCGTTACAGATTCGGTGCTTGGCATCGACGACGTGATCGATCAGTTCGTCAGGAAAGCCAGCGAGGTCGATCTGCGCGTCACGATCGGCTCACCTGAGCAGCTCATCGCCGACATTGCCAAGGATGGCATCGATTGCGCGATTTCTCCGCGCATCAAACTGCTGCCGGGTTATTCGCAAACCGAATTCCATCATGAGATGAACTCGTTATATTGCAGCGAACGACATCCGCTGTTCCCGAAGAAAATCGTGACGAAAGCGGACGTCGAGGCCGCCGTTGTCGTGGTGCGACCCTACGCGAACAAAACAGAACTGCAGCACATTCCGAACGCCAAGGTGGGAGCCTACGCCTCGAACATCGAAGCGCAGGCCATGTATATCCTGAGTGGCCATTATATCGGCTACCTGCCTGATCACATGGCGTCCATCTTCAGGGAGAAGAATCGACTGAAGGCGCTGCTGATCCCCGAAGCGCAGATACGGTCGCCATTCGTCATTATCTCGCCGAAACACAAGAAAGCTTCGCTGTCTCAACGCATCTTCCTGCAGGAACTGCGCAAGAGGATAGCGGCCGGGGAATCCACCCAAGCGAAACCCGCAGTGGCGTCAAAGAAGGATAAGACTTAATGGCCGGATGCCTGGCTATGGCCGGCCGGCCCGTCTATGCGAAAATGCGTGTCTGTGGGCACACAGGCCGCCCCGTTCACCGGAACGAGGTCCTGGGGGCAGGCCGAGAACGCGATCACGAGGTCCATTTCCGCACGCAGGCTGACGTAGGAGCCGGGCGTGGAGACTGGCGTGTCGAAGGAGATCGAACCTTTGCCGTCGATCGGAATGTTCATAAACAGGTTGAGCGGTGACGGCGTTTTCGAATGCGCAAGCCCGAGTGCCGCAAGAGCCCCGGCTAGGTTGTCCGTGCAGTTGTCGTGGTGGCCAACGTGTCCGAGCTGCTCATAGCGATAGCGGTCGCAGGCAGCGATCAGCGTATCGTGTACGCCGCCTGAGGTGTCCTCCAGGATGGTTAGCATCGGACGCCGCTTGTTGCTGAGCAGCGTGTCGCCCGCACGGGGATTAACCTTTAGCATCGCGCCGCGGCTATGCTCCATCGACATGAATTCCGCCATGTCGTCGGCGCGAAAGGCCCAGGTGTCCACCACTTGGCTGCCGTGGGTGTTGATGACGGTTACGACCTGCCCCTGCATGACGCCTGCCGCAACGCCCTTGCGTGCGGGAATCAAATGAGTTCGGCCCCTATGGTCCCTGCTTTGCATCTGCCGCCCTTTCTTTCAGCGCCTCGGGGCTTCGCGTTCCGCGAATATATAGCCAAGGAAGTTCAACAGAACCTGTGCCGCCAGGAAGCCGGTGATCCCAGAGGGATCATAGGCCGGGGCGACCTCAACCAGATCGATGCCGACGACATCGCCTTGTTTCACCAAGCCTTGGAGAATCTCCATGACTTCATAGTACAGGAAACCTCCGTGGCTGGGAGTTCCTGTGCCGGGTGCGATGGATGGATCGAAGCCGTCGATGTCGATCGTCACATAATAGCGGACTCCCGCGGGAATGGTCGCTAGCACGCCCTCGGCGCCGAGCCTGCGCGCCTGACGGACGGAAAGGATGGTTGAGCCGCGTTTCCGCGCGTCCTCATAGCCCTCCCGTGCCGTCGAGGAGACGTTGCGGATGCCGATCTGGCTGAGGCCGCTGACATATGGCTGCTCCGATGCGCGACGCATGGGATTGCCGTGCCCTTCGCGCACCCCATGGCGCACGTCGACAAAATCGAGATGCGCGTCGATCTGCACGATGTGGATCGGACCATGATCGCTGAATGCCCTGATGCATGGAATGTTGATGGCGTGGTCACCACCCAGCACGACCGGCAGGGCGCCTCTCTCGAGTATCTTGCGGACTGCCTTTTCCGCATTCGCGTGACTGGCTGCGGTATCGGTGTGCACCATGTCAGCATCGCCAACGTCGACTATTCGGACCTTGTCGAGCGCTAGGTAGATCTTGTCGTCCTCATGATCGTAAGCGCCGCCATGACCGAAGGAAAAAAGCGTCGAGGCCTCGCGGATCGCTCGCGGCCCAAAACGCGCGCCGGAGCGGTATTGGGTGCCCATGTCGAATGGGACGCCCAGGATCGCGACATCTGCGTCGATCTCATCCCAATCGAGGCAGACGGGTCGCTTGCCAAACGTGCTTAGCCCTACGAAGGGAAGGTCGAGCCGTCCGCTATTATAACCGTGGTCAGACATTAAAACTCTCCGGACCTATATGGAGCCGTCACGACAAGGATGGGAGCGCGACAGCTAGCCATCTGCCGATGCGTGGCTAGCACGCGCGAGCTACTTCTTTCCATCACGAGTGTTGGGCGTTCATATCGCTTTATTCGAAGATTGAGCGATGGAAGGTTCCCGTGTGTCGGGGCCGACAACGCGCCCATTCTGATGGAGCGCATGCTCAAGGGCAGGATCGAGCCGGGGGTAAGGTCTTTTGATCTCAAGCCGCCGCTGGCCGAGCTTGCGGAAGGCTAGGCCGTGAACTCATAAATTGGGGAGACCGGGATCGGTGGGAAACGGACGCCGACTCCTGTACTGAGCGGCTTGGACAGGCGCCAATGGTCGCCAAGGTCTGACGATCCTTATTTCAACCGCACTCAGTCGCGGTAGCGCAGCGTTTCCAGTACGAGTGCGAAAGCCGGCGAGAGTTGGCGCCGGCTTGGATAATACAGGTGATATCCCGGCCGGACGGGGCACCAGTCCTCAAGAACACGCACTAGGCGACCCTCTTCAAGAGGGTAGGCCACCAGATCCTCGGGCAGATAGGCGAGCCCGAATCCCTCAAGGCTGGCCTGACGGATCATCGCGAGGGTGTTGAACGCGGCGTGTCCTTGAACGCGCACCTTCAACTCCCGCCCCTGCTTGCGAAACTCCCACGGTGCAAAGCCGCCTGTGGGCAGTCGCAGGGGTATGCACGCGTGATCGGCAAGGTCTTCAGGAGTGACCGGACGGGAGCGGCTTACGAAGTATGAAGGCGCTACAACAACCCCCATGCGGAAGTCTGGCCCAATCCGCGCCGAGATCATGTCCTTGTCCACCTGTTCGCCAAGCCGTACACCCGCGTCGAAGCGATCGGCCGCAATGTCTGCTAAGCCGTAGTCATGGATAATCTCGACCCTGATGTCGGGATAGTCGCGCATGAGCCCGACCATGGCAGGCCAGATGATGGTCTCGCCGGCATGCTCCACGGTGGTGATCCGGACTGTGCCGGCCGGCTTGTCGCGCAGGGCGCTGAGGGCGGCAATCTCGCTTGCAATCTCATCGAAGTTGGGAGCGATGCTTCGAAACAGGCGATCCCCCGCTTCGGTGAGCGAAACGCTGCGGGTCGTGCGGGTCAGCAGCCTAACGCCGAGGCGCTCTTCCATCGTGCGGATCGAATAGCTCAGAGCCGACTGCGACAGGCCGAGCTTGGCGGCCGCCTTGGTGAAGCTGCGCTCGCGGGCGACGGCGATGAAGGTCAGGAAGTCATCCAGACTGTCGCGACGCATTCATCAATCCCATTTCTAAGCCCATGCAGATTATACCATCTAATTGCATGCCGCTAAAGGAGCTAACTTCCTGACTCAAGGCCAGACGGTCCACCGGAGCAACTCTCCGCCCAATGCCTACCGTCCAACTGGCCCACTGAAGGAGAACAAAATGAAGAAGGTAATCGTCGGCGCGCTCGCCGCCCTCACCATGGTCGTGAGCCCGGCCGCCTTTGCTCAGGAACCGACGGGCGCCGCCCCCCGCGCCTACATGATCGGCAGCTATGACATCAAGGATCAGGCGGTGTTTCAGCAGTACATCGAAGCCGCCTCGCCGCTCGTCACCAAGTATGGCGGCCGCGTGATCGTCTACAATCCCAATGTCACTGCCATCGAAGGAAGCTCGAGATCGGTGATCGCCGTCGCCGAGTTCCCGAGCCTTGCTGACGCCCAGCGCTACTACGACTCGCCGGAATACACGGCGGCCCGGCAGTTTTTCACCAAGTCGACCGAAGGATTTCGCATCATCACCGAAGGCGCCGGCCTTCCGCAGTGACGCAGTCCGCTGGCGGATGGATACCAGCATGGCGTCAGTCCCTGCTGGCCATCGCGTCCGAATTCGAGGCCGAGCTGCGGCCTAGAGAACAGGAGCCCAATATGAGTGTTTGGTTCATCACCGGCGCAGGCCGGGGCCTCGGTGTGGATATCGCCAAGGCCGCATTGGCGGCGGGCCACAAGGTGGTGGCAACCGGCCGCAACACGGAAAAGGTCGCAAGGGCCGTGGGAAAGTCCGAGAACCTCCTTATTGTCAAGCTGGACGTGACGAGCGCGGCCGACGCCGAAGCCGCTGCCCATGCCACGCTTGACCGGTTTGGCCGCATCGACGTGCTGGTCAACAATGCGGCGAGTTTCTTTGCCGGGTACTTCGAAGAGTTGACCGCCGAACAGATGCAACTGCAGCTCAGCACCAGCCTCGTCGGTCCCATGAACGTGACGCGGGCCTTTCTGCCAGCGATGCGCAAGCAGCGGTCGGGCAGGGTCATTTCGATCTCCTCGACGGCCGGGCTAATGGGTTTCGAGTTCTGCACGGCCTATTCAGCCTCGAAGTTCGGCCTCGACGGCTGGATGGAGGCGCTGCAGACCGAAGTCGTGCCGTTCGGCATCGAGACGATGATCGTGAACCCGGGCTTCTTCCGCACCGAGCTTCTCACGGAAGAGTCGACCAACTATGCCGCGCCCTCCGTTGAGGACTACCATGAGCGGCGGACGGCGCAGATCGCCTTCTGGCGTTCTCAGAACGGCAAGCAGGGGGGTGATCCCGCCAAGCTTGCGCGCGCCCTAATCACGCTCACGGCTGAGGACGTGCTGCCCCAGCGTTTCCTTGCCGGTGCCGACGCCATTGCCACGGCAGAGCAGAAGATTGCCATTCTGCAGCAGCAGATCGATGCCTATCGCGAGCTCTCGAGTTCCCTTGCCATCGACGAGGGTGCTGGCGGCTGAAACCCAATGGCACTGCAATTCCGAGGTGAAGACTTCGTGGCTGCGGCACTCCCAAAACGGCCACCTGTGAATTGATCAAATACGTCCGCTAAGAGGTCGATTGTCGACTGGCGGCTTTCCTATTGCAGCGGAATCTGTTTCCAGACTCTGCATGAGCCGATATGACCTGACCGACTTCGAATGGCACGTGATCGAACCACTTTTGCCCAAAAGGCCACGAGGGGTGCCGCGTGTCGATGATCGGCGCGTGCTAAACGGCATCTTCTGGCTGCTGCGATCCGGTGCGCCTTGGCGGGATCTACCAGAGCGGTACGGTCCACGCACCACCTGTTACAATCGCTTCGTCCGATGGCGGAAAGCAGGTGTGTGGGACCGCCTCGTGGACGCTATCACCAAAGGCCATGGGCGAAGCTGCCCTGGGTCATGAACTTGACTTGGATTTCCGGTCGTTGCCGCCAGCAACTGGCCGATCGAATTGCCGGGAGCGATCTTGTACAGCCCTTGAGACCAAGGGTTTGAGAAACAGGCCAGAAAGGGCTGGCGGACCGGCGATGGTGCCGCGCATCTTCCCGTGCGCGGTCTGCTGCCGGCTCTGCCTGTCGTCCGCGGCCAAGAGGGTTACGGAACCGGCCCAATGATGGATGGGGCAGATAAGTTAGTAATATCAGATAGTTACGGGAGAACGTGTGCAAGAATGGCACACGAAAGTTCTGCTTCTCTTCTTTTTTCGTTCCCACGACGGAGCCGCCGAAGCCCTATTCGGTCGCTCTTTTTGCCGACGATCTGTCCGTCCTATTGCGGACGTTCGCTGCAATATCCGTGCCCCGGTCCCTCAGCGCGGCCGTCCAGGTTCGCGCGAAGGAGCGGACCGCAGCCTTGGTCGCGCTGTAGGTGGTGTAGCCGGGGAAGCTCATGAACGCGGGGATAGAGCTGACCAATATTGATGGATCCGGCATTCGTCATTAGCGGCAACGCCTTGTGACAGGCGTTCAGCAGGCCGCGTACGTTGATAGCTCTCGGCATTGACCGGGCCAAACATCTCAATCTCGCGGACGCCACGAGAATGTCAAGCCGGCGCTTGCTGCCTTGACCCGGGGGGAGCAGTCGGTCCAGGTGTTCGATTGCTCGCGTCGCCTTGAACGGCGGTTGCGTTGCGGCCGATAAGCGCTGCATTACAGTGGCCTCCATGCCGATGAAATGAAACGCAGCCCCAAAGGACCATAAGGCGTTACCAATTTAAGTTGTTGTTGTGGGCGGGTGGCGAGCTGTTCGTTCTGAACGGCTTCGGTCCGGTTTGGGATGAGATATCGTTTCGCGCGTCGGCGGAGCAATGCGCTGTTTTTGTCATTTTGCAATCCATGTCGGGCAAGTGGCCGCCTTACCGGCTCTTGTTAGCGCGTAGGCGCGCGATAGTTTTTGTGGGGAAGGGACTTCGATCAAAAGGAGCCGACGATGGAACACCAAACTCTAAGCCAACTGCAGACAATTGCAGAAGTAGAACCCCTGTCGACATACCCGATCATGACCCGGCAACAGCGCATTGAGCGCTGGGCAGAGTTGCTGGAACAACATCCCGAGCGACGCCTGAGAGCCCTTGCCGGCACTGAGTATCTGAAGCGGGAAGCCCTCGACGCAGCACGCGGTGAGGGCTCGCCAATTACAGTGGCCTTCGAGGACCCGCTACTGCGTGCGTTAGGCCTGAAGGATGACACCTATGGGGAAGCAAAGCGCTTCTTCGAACTGTCTGACGGTGAGTTGCATGACATCGTCTGCAGTTGCCACGTCGGAACCACGTTCAGAGGGCAGTGGGCTGCCGCTAGAGTCCGCCGGTCGATCGGAGGGAACAGGTTTCTTAAGTGGCTTAGAGAGAGAATGTGGCACTGAGGTCGCCAAGGACGGCGATTGAAGCTCGTTTCAAGCGAGGTGGCCGTGGTGACGACGGGGGTCGGCGCCTGTCCCAAAGGTTGTGACGGCGGCAGACGGGTGGGACGCTCCTCGGTCCCGGTTCACTCGCGGTGCGTTCCAGGCAAGGCTGCAATACCCCAGGGGCAGGATTTCTGGATTCCTATTTGCGGCTAGCATCACCACGTAAAGACGTCGATCGTTCGATCATCTGATGCGCTAACCTCGGCGGCGCCGCCTGGCCTGTATGGCAGCAAAAGTGACTGGGCGAAAATCCCAGGCGTCCACGCCGACGTCGTGCTGGCGCGTCCTTGGCTTCAGCCGGCCATGAGAATGGCCGTGCAGGTTTATCGATTTCTTGCCGATCTGGTTCCAGGTGCGGAACGGGTAGTGGCAAAGAACCAAGAAACGGCCCTCGACAGTTAGCTCCTTGTAGTGTTGCACGCTAGCCCAAGCCGAAGCGCGGAGCGTTACCACTCCGTCGTTGTTGCCGATGATCAGGTGCTTGGTGCCGTGGAGGCAGGACAGCAGCGAAGACACTGTCTCGGCCGATCCCTTGGCGAAGTCGCCGAGGTGCCAAACCTCGTCATTTGGAGCAACAGTCTCGTTCCAAAGTTCAGTCAGTGCCTGGTCATGCGCCGCCAATGAACTGAAGGGGCGGGGGTCGAGCCGCAGAATGCGGGGATCGTTGAAATGCGTGTCGGAGGTGAAGAAGATCATGCGCCGCCGCTGGCTGAGACGAGCGCTCGACGATCGCTTCTCAGTTCGGTGGCCGGAGCGCCTTTGGGTCCATCATCGATCGATCCTGATTTAGGCTTCCCTGAACATCTTGAGTGCCTCTTCTTTGGTGAGGCCGCACTTGCGCGCAAAGTAGAGGCTTCGATCGCTTTTTCATGATCCTCCGTGGCTTCTGTGTGCCGTTTGGGCTTTTTACCTGTCGTTCTCTGTCACCTTTGATCCCACCGAACCATCACCGTGCCGCGTTGTTCCCATCCATCGGATCTGCTGACCTGCCGAGCGCGGCAGCCTAATGTCGCCGACAAACGAGATCCCGAGACCTGTAGCAGGCATCAGCTTGGTCGTTTCTATATGGCCCATCTAGGAGGCACAGTTGGAGCTCTAAAGTTGCCGAACGCCTTGCAGACGGTTGCTTTTGGCTACGAGCGGGACGCGGCCTGGATCTTCTGCCGAAAGGCGGCTCGCGCTCGCGGAGGAACCGTGTAACGCGCTTGTTGAATCGTAGTCTGAAGACCAGACCTCGATCACCTCGTGCGCCCGACGGTAGTAGGACAGCGAGGTTTCGTAGGTGATCAGCCAGCCCGGAATTGCACACCCATTCGCGCTTCCGGAAGTCAACGCTATCCAACGGCACCCAGTGGCCCCTGCGCATGGTTACGGTGAACGCTACTTCAACGGCCCTGAGTTCGGATGTGGTATTCCGGTTCCATCCGCGAGATTTCCCGCCCATGGCTCGCCGGCAGACACGCTGGGTGGCTCCCGCTGAAGCCTTGCCTTTATCTTGCAGCCATGGCGATCCGGAACCTCGATCCATGTGGAGAGTTGTCCAGCAGCCCAGCGGAGATCCAAGCCATGGCGCCACCAGAGGCCAATCGCGGCGCCGCCGCGCAGCCGAAACGCTTTGGCAAGCGGCAACCCCATCACCGGCACGGCACAAGGCCTCCGGAGCAGGATTATCTATCGACGGGCTTCCAACGATATGAAGGACATGGCCCATGAACGTCGCCAACCTGCAATTGGAAGGTTTGCTTATGGCGGTCGCGGCCGTCAATAACGCCTTGGTCCGCAGAGGCCTTCTCTCTGTCGATGATATCGACACGGCGTTGAAAAACGCGGAAGCCTCGTTCACGGTTGAGGAGCGCCTCTTCGAGGACATGTCGCCGGCTAACCGCGACGCAGTGTGTTTCCATTTGCGTCTTTTGCGGCTGGCTAACACCAAGCAGTTCGAAGCGAGTGTGCCACCGTTTTCCGAGCTGGCCACGCAGGTGGGGATCACCAAGCAGCCTAACAACGACCAGATGTGAGGGAGGAAGGTCGACCTGCGCGGCTGGCCTCGAAAGACTTGATGAACGATGACCCTGTAGATTCGCTCGCCAACGCAATTCGCCATCGCAGCGCAATTCTGTTTGTTGGGGCAGGGGTGTCGATCAGTGTTGGACTACCCTCCTGGGAGAAGCTGATAGAGCGAATGGCAAAGGAGCTCGGCGTCGACGACGAATTTTCCACGCGGCGCGATCGTTTTCAAACCTTGGCCGAGTACTATCGGATCAAGCATGGCAGCATCGGGCCACTTCGCAGTTGGATGGACAGAAACTGGTCCGTCCCCAAGGACCGGATCGAGAAATCCGAGTTGCATCGTCTCATCGTGAGGCTCGACTTCCCTGTCATCTACACAACTAATTATGACCGGAACCTAGAACTGGCTTATGAGATATACGGCCGGGACTACGTGAAAGTGGCCAATGCACGCGATGTAGCGCAGGCCCGCCAAGGCGTTACCCACATCGTCAAGTTCCATGGTGATTTCGACGAGGATTCGTCCCTCGTCCTCACCGAAACGGACTACTTCGATCGCCTGTCCTTCAATTCTCCGCTGGACGTGCGTTTTCGCTCGGATGCACTCGGCAGCACGATCCTCTTCATTGGCTATAGCCTTTCCGACCCAAACATTCGGTTGCTGTTGCACCGTCTCTGGCAGACGTGGCATCGGTCCGGCTATGAGAAAGATCGCCCGCCCTCGTTCATCCTCATGACCAGCCGAAACCCGGTGGAGGAGGCCGTTCTTGGGCGTTGGGGCATTTCGGTCGTCGGCGGCGAAATCGACGAGCCGCAAGCTGCTTTGATGGACTTCCTCAGCCGGCTGGCGGAGATGGTTGGGGATGGGGAACCGTCGCAAAACAGCGAGCAATAGGAACAATCGAAGTAAACGGCAGTTCGGCGGGCTCTCAAGGAACGGCCCCATGGCAGAGAATTCCGTCCGGAATGTCAATGTTCAATTCCGGCCCTCAACATCTTGCCGCACATGACGTGCTTCGCCTGGCTCTTGAGCTAGATGGAGATGTCCTTGGCTCGACCTGCATGTCGGGATGATGAATCGCGGCACGGAGAAACTGACGAAAACTGCCTTTACTTCAGTGCCTTTGACACCGGTAACGCCTCAACCTCAATGCGCGTTGCGCCGAGCTCGGCGCAACGCGCGATCTCTTATTCGGCAAATGACTACCGACCGATCAACGCTTGGCGTTCTCACTCTCCGAGTCGCTCCGCGCGAGGAATTGTTCGGTTGTCGCTGGAATATGGCTTTTCAGCCAGTCCGCCATCGCGACTTCCTCATGCAGGTTCTCTTCGCAGACTTCGGCGACCTCTGCTTCGCCTAGCGATTTAGCAGCGGCGATAAGGATTGTGTAGGAGGCGATTTCCATGTGCTCGAACGTGTAGCTTGCAAGCGATCCTTTCATCACTTCGTCACCGGCGAAGACCCCACTGAGCGACTGCGCCATTGCCGTCAGCTTGCCGCCGGCATCCTTCAATGTGGAAGATCCTTGTCCGATGCGGTCGAGACAAGTTTCCAGCCGAGCAGCCTGCTGTCTGGTTTCTTGGACGTGCTGGCGAATCCGGTCGCTGAGCTCAGGATAGTTCTCAATTCGGTTCAGCTGCCCATTCAACATGGTCTCGGCCTGCTCCTCCATAGCGTGAGCATCCCTAAGCCATTGGACAAGCCATTCGCGCGATTCTGACATTTTTCATTCTCCTTCACGGGTCGGCCAGAACTTTCAAAGGGAGATATTGTTCCTCATCGGTTGAGCTGCGGACTCGGCCTGTATCCCGAGCCTTTTGCTGGTCGGCGCCGGATTCAGGCTCCTGGACCTCGGGCGATGGGCCTGTCGATTCCCACCGAGAACTGACCCGGTAGCACAGGATGTTTCCATCGAGAATTGACCCATGTTTGAACCTTGCCCTGCGTGTTTTCAGCGGGGGCTACGGAGTGATCGACATGGCATTACTGAGCGTGATCCGACGCTGGCATTTTCGAGAGCATTTATCGATCCGGGAGATAAGCCGCAGGACCGGCCTATCCCGGAATACCATCCGCAAATACCTGCGCCAGGGCAGCGTGGAACCGAAGTTCAAAGTGCCTGATCGGCCGAGCAAGCTTGATCCGTTTGCGGACCGGTTGTCGGCGTGGCTGAGGACGGAAGCCAAAAAGAACCGCAAGCAGAAGCGCACTCTGAAGCAGTTGCATGCCGAGCTGATGAGCCTTGGCTATCAGGGGTCTTATGGTCGTGTTGCCGCTTTCGCTCGGGAGTGGAAGGCGGATTTGCAGAGAGAGTCGCAGACGACAGGGCGTGGGACATTCGTGCCGCTTTCGTTCGATCCGGGTGAAGCGTTCCAGTTTGACTGGTCCGAGGACTGGGCAATCATCGGCAATGAGCGCACTAAGCTGCAGGTGGCCCATACGAAGCTCAGCTACTCCAGGGCCTTCATCGTCCGGGCCTATCTGTTGCAGTCGCATGAGATGCTGTTCGACGCCCACAATCATGCGTTCCGTGTCTTTGGCGGCGTTCCCCGGCGCGGCATTTACGACAACATGCGCACGGCGATCGACAAGGTCGGACGTGGCAAGGAGCGGGACGTCAATGTCCGGTTCCTGGCGATGGCAAGTCACTATCTCTTCGAACCTGAGTTCTGCAACCCGGCATCTGGCTGGGAGAAGGGACAGGTTGAGAAGAACGTTCAGGACGCTCGTCATCGGCTGTGGCAGCCCCTGCCGCGCTTTCCGTCACTGGAAGCCCTGAACGATTGGCTGGAGCTTCGATGCAAAGAGTTTTGGCAGCAGACCGCGCACGGGAAGATGCGCGGCACCATCGCCGATATCTGGGCTGAGGAAGTGCAGGCTCTGATGCCGACATCGCGCCTCTTCGACGGCTTTGTCGAATATACCAAGCGAGTTTCCCCGACCTGCCTCGTGCACCTGGAGCGTAACCGCTATAGCGTTCCGGCATCCTTCGCCAATCGGCCTGTCAGCCTTCGGGTCTATCCAGATCGCATCGTTGTTGCTGCAGAAGGCCTGATCATCTGTGAGCACCGACGCATCATCGACCGCTCCCATGATCGGCCGGGACAGACGGTCTACGATTGGCGGCACTATCTGGCGGTCGTGCAGCGCAAACCCGGTGCCCTTCGTGATGGCGCACCGTTCACCGAGCTTCCCGAGACCTTCAAGACGCTGCAGCAGCACCTTCTGAAGAAGCCAGGTGGTGATCGCGAGATGGTCGACATCCTGGCGCTTGTCCTGCAGCACGACGAACAGGCCGTGCTCTTGGCCGTCGAGATGGCGTTGAAATCCGGCGTTCCGACCAAGACCCATGTGCTGAATCTGCTGCATCGCCTGGTCGACGGCAAGTCCTCCACGCCACCGACTATCGACGCGCCCCAGGCCTTGACCCTCACCAACGAACCCAAGGCCAATGTCGAACGCTACGATGCCCTGAGAAAGACGAGGCTCTGGTTCGCCAACTCCACCGCTGCGCCTTCCTCGACGAAGCCAACAACATTGTTCTGGTCGGTGGACCCGGCACAGGCAAGACCCACATCGCCACGGCGATCGGCGTGCAAGCGATCGAGCATCATCACAAGCGCGTTCGCTTCTTCTCGACCGTCGAGTTGGTCAATGCGCTCGAGCAAGAGAAGGCGCAGGACCGGTCAGGCCAGATTGCCAATCGGCTTGTCCATTCCGATCTCGTGATCCTCGACGAGCTCGGATACCTGCCGTTCAGTGCTTCAGGCGGGGCATTGCTCTTCCACCTCCTGAGCAAACTCTACGAACGCACCAGCGTCATCATTACCACCAACCTCAGCTTCAGCGAATGGGCGAGCGTCTTTGGTGACGCCAAGATGACGACCGCGCTACTCGACCGGCTGACGCATCACTGCCATATCCTCGAAACCGGAAACGACAGCTTCCGCTTCAAAAACAGCTCAGCTCATGAACCAAAAACACGAAGGAGAAAAACAGGAACTTGACCACTACACCAGACCCGAAACATACATAAAAGGCGGGTCAAATCTCGGTGGAAATGCCGGGTCAGTTCTCAGTGAAAATCAACACATCAGGACTCTCTGAGGTCGAACAGGACGAACTGGCCGCGAAACCTGGCTTCGTCCACGATGATCTCGACCAATTCACAGTCGGTCTCTTGTAGGAAGGGGTCGCCTTTGCGAACTGCGGCGATGGTGTCGCGGACTGACACGATGCTGCCAACCGGGATGGGATGGATAACCGCATCGATCCTCTCGGCAGCCGTAGGCTTGTAGACCGCTTGCAGTCTCATCGCCTCCTCCCAGGCAGAAACCCAGCGGCCATCTTATGGGTCACGCCGGGCATATATCAAGGCCTTTGGCGCGGCTGATTACGGAGATTCTTCCGGCCAGCTCTGTTGCGGAACCTATTCGGTGGCCACACTGTTTGTGTCGAGGCTTAGGAGTGTGGCATGAGTTCAGGATCCAAGGCCGGCCGGCTCTCTTTCGTCGAGTTCCAATCGCCCACGCTGGTCGAGAACGCGCCCGAGGGCAGCGAATGGCTTCACGAGATTAAGTACGATGGCTACCGCACCGAGTTGATCATTGAGAGCGGGAAAGCCAGGGCCTTCACGCGCCGTGGGTACGACTGGTCACATCGATACCGCAGGATTGTTCAAGCAGCGGCGGGTTTGCCGGTGAAGGCGGCGATCATCGACGGGGAAGCTGTCGTTCTCGGTGACACCGGCCTGCCGGACTACCAAGCCTTGGAACGGGAGCTGGGCAATCCAAACTCGGCGAAGCTCATCTTCTACGCATTCGACCTGCTGCACCTCAACGGGCGCGATCTTCGGCAGCAGCCGCTGGTGAAGCGCAAGGCAGCCCTTGAGAAGCTGCTGAAGGACACGGCCCCGACACTGACCTACGTGGAGCATCTGGAGGTGAGCGGGACGGATGTCTTTGAGCATGCCTGTCGGATGGGACTGGAGGGGATCGTTTCCAAACGCACCGATGCGACATATCGCTCAGGGGTTCAGACCAGTTGGCTCAAGGTAAAGTGCGTCAAGAGCGACACCTTTCCCATCGTTGCATTTGTCGAGAAACTCGGCGCTCACCCCCGCCGCATCGCATCGCTCTACATCGGACGCCGCGAGGGCGACCGACTGCTCTATGCCGGGAAGGCCCGCAGCGGCTACACCTTGAGCGCCGCGCAATTGGTTCGAGAGCGGCTTGACCCGCTGATCACCAGCAAGTCGCCTCTGTCAGAGCCCATTGTGAAGCCCAAGGCGACTTGGGTCAGACCGGAGGTGCTGGCCGAGGTGCAATTCAGCGGCGTGACGGATCGCGGCGTGCTGCGCGAGGCGGTGTTCAAAGGTCTGCGAGAAGACCTCGTGCCGATCCCGGCCAAGCCTCCAGCCCCATCGAAGCGGCGTGGGCCAGTCCGGGAACATGGCGTTCCCAGCGAGAACATCCTGCAACTACTGCCCGATGCAGTTTCGCCCTCCAAGGACGAGCTTGCGCGCTATTGGGAGAGAGTTGCGGATCAAGCCTTGGTCCATCTCGGCCACAGACCCCTGAAGCTGGTCCGCCACGCACTCGGCGCAACCTTCTACCACAAGGGCACGCTGCCGAAGGTCCCCCCATCCGTACATCAGTTGCGCGTCCAGAAGCGCGAAGGAGGCGAAGGTGTGCGCGTATGGGTGGACGACCTTGCTGGCTTGCTGGGCCTGGTCGAGATGGACGCTGTAGAGCTGCATCCGTGGAATGCCACTGTTGACGACATCGAACATGCCGACCGCATCGTGCTGGACCTGGACCCCGGCGAGGGCGTCGAGTGGGACGAAGTCATTGAGACCGCCCTGGCGCTTCGGGACCTCCTGGAGACGGAAGGCCTGGAGAGCTGGCCGAAGGTGACCGGCGGCAAGGGCATTCACTTGATGGCGCCGCTTGAGACGAAGATCACGCACGACAACGCCCGGCTCCTTGCCCGGTCGTTCGCAAATCGGCTCGCTGAAGCTCATCCAGACCGTTATCTGCTGACCTCCGCGCCATCGGCCCGAAGGGGTCGCATCTTTATTGATTACCTTCGCAACGGACGCGGCAACACCGCCGTCGGGGCCTTCTCCCCACGAGCGCGGCCCGGCTTCCCAATCGCCCGTCCGGTGACCTGGAGCCAAGTTGAGGCACACATCCGCGCAGATGCATTCAATATCGACCGTCCTCTCAGGGCGGCTGTCGGAAAGGCAGCCTGAGCCGCAGGGTCGGTAGAAACGCGGGATCGGAATGGGCCAGGCAACTAGGGGCCGGGCTTTCCCTGCACCTCCCAAGATCGTCGATTTTTGATTCTTCGTCCGTAGGTTAGTGCGATGTGCGGCAGCCCGACTGGCCCTTGCGGGTCTCGGGGCGGGAAAGGAGGGCGTGGTCAGAGACTGGCGTCGCCAGCGCCGGCGTAGGATGGCGGCCGAGCGCAGGCTTGTCGGCTGGCGCCATCCTCCGCACGGCGGATACATTGGCCTCACCGCCCCAATGGAAGCGCCCGGTCGCGACAAGCCCGCGCCCAAATCGAAGCTTCCGCAGGCGGCCGGGCGGCGCATCCTTTCCGAGACCCAGGCGAGCTAGCCGGGAGGAGGAGAGGGCGCTGGTCGCCATCTGCAGTTATGCCGCCGTTGGGGAAGGGGATCGCCTGGCCAAGGCCCGATATTTTTTAGAAATCGAGGCGCGCGGTGAACTCGACCTCGCAGAGCATATGCAGGCTGTTCTCCGATCGACGATGTGGAAGGCATGAGACGAGCGACGCGAGGGGAGCAGATGCCGAATGTCTGGCATGCGCCCAATCACGGTCACGAAGATATTAGCAGCCGCTTCCAAAAAGCAGACATCACAAGACTGGGTCGTAGGTCTCGATACGCGTCGCAGCCGACCGAAGTGGAGCGCTTATCATGCCCTTCAACAGCGTGGACTGACGGCAGGTGCCGGTGTGGACGAGGCACTCTTTCTGTCCGCCTTGTGACGTCAGATTTTCCGACTGGCCAGCAGTCTTGTGAGCCAGTCCGGATCCATTTCCGGTACGGACGACAAGAGCCGTTCGGTGTATGCGGCATGGGGCGGCGTAAGAACTACGCTCTTCAATCCCTGCTCAACGACTTTGCCCTGGTGCATGACGACGATTTCGTCGGCCATCGCCCGTACGGTAGCAATGTCGTGGGTGATGAAGATGTAGCTCATACCGAGTTCACGCTGCAGCCGCATAAGAAGTTTAAGGATCTCCTCCTGCACAATCTGGTCGAGCGCGGACGTGATCTCATCACAGATGATAAGCTCCGGATCGGCGGCCAACGCACGGGCAATGCAGACGCGCTGTTTTTGGCCACCTGATAGTTCGCCGGGCAGACGGTCCAGCAAATCGTTGCCCATCTCAACCATATGCATGAGTTCGCCTATCCGACGATCTCGCCGCGCGGAATCGAGGCCGTGATAGAATTCAAGCGGTCGCGCTATAATGTCCTCGACTGTCTGGCGCGGATTTAACGCGTTGTCGGGCATTTGATAGATCATCTGTAGGCGGCGCAGGACCTCCTTCGGGCGCATCTTCAAGCTCTTCGAGAGGGGCTGGCCGGCAAAAGAAATCGAACCCGAAAGCGGTGGTAAGAGACCGGTGACGACTCGAGCGAGCGTCGATTTCCCCGAACCCGACTCACCGACCACAGCCACTGTTCTTCCGCGCGGAACCTTGATGGAGACATCCTGGAGCACCTTGACCGTTCCGGCATAAGCTGCGGTCACGTTGTCGATCGTAAGCAGATAGTCAACGGCCGGAACTTCGGGCTTGGCGAGCTTGCGCACGGCCCAGAGCGTCCTTGTATATTCCTGGCTGGGCGAAGCGAGCATCTGGCGTGTTTCGGCCTCCTCCACAATGAGACCGTGGCGCAGAACCATGATGCGGTCCGCCATTTGCGCCACCACCGCCAGGTCGTGTGTTACATAGATTGCGGCCGTGCTGAATTCCTCCACTATGTTGCGAATGGAGGCGAGAACTTCGACCTGCGTGGTCACGTCGAGCGCCGTTGTTGGCTCATCGAACACGATGAGATCCGGACGGCAAGCCATCGCCATCGCGGTCATTGCCCGTTGCAATTGTCCGCCGGAGACCTGATGGGGATAGCGAAAGCCTATCGTCTCCGGGTCTGGTAACTGAAGACGCCGATAAAGATCGACCGCACTGCGGTTCGCCTCTTCCCGGCTGGCAATCCCATGCGCCACGGCAGTTTCGACAGTTTGGTCCAAGAGCCGGTGGGCTGGATTGAAAGAGGCCGCCGCACTTTGCGCGACATAGGCGATGCGGGAGCCTCTGATGCGACGGCGCCCTGTTTCACCGAGTGCCAGAAGATCAATCCCGTCGAGCAGGATCGAGCCCTGCGCGATCCGACAGCCCGGCTTGGCATATCCCATTGCAGCAAGGCCGATGGTGGATTTGCCGGCGCCCGACTCGCCAATCAGGCCAAGAACCTCGCCCCGCTTCAGCGTCAGATCGATCCCCCGGACAATGGGATGCCACCGCTCGTCCGAGAACCCGTCCACATGCAGATCGCGAATCTGAAGTAGATCCGTTCCTTTTTGACGCAAGCCCGAGCCGCTATTTTTCATCCCGCAACCCGCTTGTCGCCTGCAGGAACCAGTCCACGACGAAATTCACGGATACCGTCAGGAGGGCGATCGCGCCGGCGGGAAGCAGCGGCGTGACGTCGCCGTAGGTGATCAGGGTTGCATTCTCGCGCACCATCGACCCCCAATCGGCCGTCGGCGGCTGAATACCGACGCCGAGAAACGACAAAGCAGCGATCGTCAGAAACACGAAGCAAAATCGCAAGCCGAACTCGGCGACCAGCGGCGGCATGACATTTGGAAGGATTTCCTTGGCGATGATCCATCTCGGGCCCTCGCCGCGCAATCGCGCCGCCTCGACATATTCCATCACCGCCACGTTGAGCCCGACGGCGCGTGAAAGCCGAAAGACACGGGTGGAATCGAGAAGTGCAATGATGACAATCAGGCTGGTGATCGATGAGCCGAAGATCGACAGCAGCACCAGCGCGAAGATCAGACTTGGGATCGACATCAACACGTCGACCGCCCGCGACAACATCTGGTCGAGCCATCCCTTGTACAATGCGGCGAGAAGACCGAGCGAGACGCCTACCGCGAAGGACAGCAATGTGGTGGCGACCGCGATGGCGATGGTGTTGCGCGCACCGTAGATCAAGCGGGTGAGCATGTCGCGGCCGAGCTGATCGGTTCCCAATTTGAACTCCCGGCTCCACGGCGCGAAGGCTTCGCTGAAGACCTGCGTCTCGCCATATGGAGCTATCCAGTGCGCGAAGACCGCAACAAAGACGTAGCCGAGGATCACGACGATGCCGAACCATGCACTTAACGGTGCCTTCTTCAGCGCTGTTTTCGCCCGGCTGGCACGCGAGCGCCTCAGCCTCTGAACCGCCGCAACAGATTCAGATCTGGTCATCGTGGATGCAAGAGCCTGGGATTGGTGGCGATGGAAATAATATCGGCCAGCAGGTTGAGAAGGATGTAGGTCGCGGCGAAAATCAGGGCGCAGGCCTGGACAACCGGAACATCCCTGGATTTCACCGCATCAACCATCAACTGGCCGATACCGGGATAGACGAAGACGACCTCGACCACGACCACTCCGACGATGAGGTAGGCGAGATTGAACGCCACCACAGTGACGATGGGAGCCCAGGCATTGGGCAGGGCATGCCTCAGCACGATCACCATCGGGGACATTCCCTTGAGGCGCGCCATATCGATATAGGGGCTTGCCAGCATGTTGATGATAGCCGCTCGGGTCATGCGCATCATGTGGGCCACGATCACGAGCGTAAGGGTGATTGCCGGCAGGGCCACTTTCCAGACATGCTCCCAAAACGGCGTCTGGTCGTTCACATTCGACAATGTCGGAAATTTGGGTACCGCGTTGAGTGCCCAGCTCAGTGAGACTGCGAGCCAATGCGGCAGCGATTGAGCGAAATCGGATCCGATGAAGGTGTCGCGGGAGATAACCAGGTAGGCGAGCATATAGGCGACGAAGAACTCCGGAAACGAAATGGTTGTCAGCGTCACAGCATTCACCAGCCGATCGAACCAGCCGTTGCGGTACAGCGCAGCCAGGATGCCAAGCCCCAAGGCCAGCGGAACTGCTATCAGCGCAGTCACCGCTGCAAGGAACATCGTATTGTAGAGACGCGGTGCGACGATCTCGGCCACGGTACGCCGATATCCGGTGCGGCTCGCGAACGAAGAGCCGAAATCACCGTGGAGCATCTGCGCGACCCAAACGAAGTAGCGCTCGACAGGCGGACGATCGATGCCGATTTCCCGCTGGAACGCGGCGACCGTTTCGGGCGTCGCCGATTGCCCGAGCGTGGCCTTGGCGAAGTCGCCCGGAAGCATTGCGATCGCAGAGAAGATAATGATGGACACGATGAACAGGGTGACCAGGCCGAGGCCGAGGCGCTGCAGAACCGTTCTTGCGACGGGGTTCATGGGCGTGCATTTCCCGTTTTGGCGGCAACCCTGCGGCAACAGCCAGGGCAGGCAAACCGGACCCACACAACGACCGCGGATCCGGCCAGCCTTTTCACGCGGTGGCGATCCACCAACGTTCGGCCATCTTCAGCCCATCATTCTCCCAGTTCGGCGCCACCTCGGCATGTGCGAGCTTGTTGGATTTGGCGCTGACGAAGTTGTTGAAGACCAGCACGATGCTGCCGCCATCGTCGTGGGTTAACTGCTGCATCTCGGCATACATCGTCGCCCGCTTGGCCTCGTCCGTCTCGGCGCGCGCCTGGACAAGTAATTCATTGAAGTGAGGATTTTTCCAGAACGATTCATTCCAACTGGAGTCCGCGGCGAAGGCTTGCGTGAACATCCAATCGGCTGTCGCCCGACCGCTCCAATAAGAAGCACACCAGGGTTTCTTGAGCCAGACATTGTCCCAATAGGCGTCCTCGGCCTCACGCACGACATTGACGTCGATGCCGCATTGGGCTGCCGTCTCGCGAATGAGTGAAGCCGCGTCCACCGCGCCTGCAAAAGCGGCATCTGCAACAGAGAGATCCACCTTCAGGTTCTCCGTTCCGGCTTTTTTCAAGTAGTGCTTGGCTTTTTCCGGATCGAAGCTGTGCTGCGGTTGCGGATCCTTGGCGAATTTGATCGCTGGCGCGATCGGATTGTCATTAGCCACAGTGGCGTGGCCAAGAAAGATCTTGTCGACGATCTCCTGCCGGTTGATCGCCCATTTTAGCGCCATTCGAACGTCAGGATTATCGAACGGCGCCATCGTGACATTCATGGGCAAGGTATATTGCCCGTAGCCGGTGACCTCGACGATCTCCACCTTCGGATTGCGTTTCAACATGCCGAGGGTCTTTAGGTCGGCGCGGCCGATATAGTCCACCTCCCCAGTCGACAGCGCCGCCATGCGAGCGGCAAGATCCGTAATGGCGATGAACTCCACCTCGTCGAGATAGGGCTTGCCGTTCTTGAAGTAGTTCGGGTTCCGCTTGAGTTTGGCCGAGACCCCGGGCTGGAAATTCTCCAGGACGAAAGCACCGGTGCGAACGCCTGAGGCCCAATCGGCCTTGCCGTCCTTGGCCGGCATGACGACCAGATGGTAATCACTCACAATGTAAGGGAAATCAGCGTTGCCGCTCTTGAGCGTGAAGACCACCGTTTCCGGGCCGTCCGCCTTGATGTCGGCGACGGAATCCAGCAGCGACTTCGCCGCCGATTTGGTGTCCTTGCCCATGTGATATTGCAATGAGGTTACGACGTCATCCGCCGTCACAGTCTTGCCGTTGTGGAAGGTTGCGCCTTTTCGCAGCTTGAAGGCCCAGGTTTTGGTTCCGTCCGAAGATTCGAAGCTCTCGGCGAGGTCCGGTTGGACATTGCCTTTGGCATCGACCTCCGTGAGGCTGTTGGACAACGCGCCCGAAAATGCGGTTTGCGTGAACGTATCAGGGTAGCCGGCGGGATCGATCGAATCCGTCGTCGCGCCATGAGCCATGCCGAGCTTGGCGAAGCCGCCCTGCATCGGTTCAGCCCGTGCCGTGCTGACGAACAGCTTGTCGGCGGCGGCGACGGTCAGGCCCGCGGCCAGCCCAAGATGAATGAAGTCGCGGCGGGAAACCCCGCCGCGACCAATCAGGGTTTGAGCGATACCAAGTTTATATTCAGATTCTGACATTTGACTCTCCCATTGCGGAGTTCTCCGCGTTATTTTCGTCAAGCACCTGCGGACAATCTGCTAGTTAGCTGCGGCCACCTTTCCTTCGAATTTTTCCGATCCCAATCAGCTTTGCGCCAATCAGGCCGTCACATAGATGCTGCCGGCCTCCACGGTGACTGGAAATGTGCGCGCGCGGACGGACGGATCGACCAAGGCCGCGCCTGACTTGATGTCAAATTCCCAGCCGTGCCACGCGCATCGAACGATCTCGTTTTCGCGATGATAGATGAACTGCGCCTGTTCAACAGGCGCGGTCGTGCCGCATTGCGGCCCCTCGCAAAGCGGAGCGCCGCGGTGCGGACAAACATTCAGCAACGCGTGGAATGACTCCCCGATGCGGAAAATCCCAACCGAGAGGCTGCGGATCCTGGCGATAAAGGGAGACCCTGTTTCGACCTCGTCGACGCGGCAAATATATGTCTTCTCGGGCATCGTTTGCTTCCTTAGGCGGCATTCGCGGCTTGCGCGCGGGGGATGCGTTTGTAGACGTCCAGCGCATTCAGTCCCATGATCTTGCTCCTCCAGGCAGGAGGGATCTGCAGAGTATTGGCGTCGTCGTAATCCCAGTGCGGATAGTCCGACGCAAACATCAGCGTGTTTTCGCCGTCCATCGCCTCAAGCGTAGACCAGAGGTGCTGGATGTTTGCGGGCTGCTCCAGCGGCTGCGTGGAAAAGCGGATATTGCGCCGGCAATATTCCGACGGCAGCATCTTCAGCCACGGCGTCTCCTTGCGCAGCGCCTTGTAGTCGGCGTCCAGACGCCACAGGACCGATGGGACCCAGGCGACGCCGCACTCGATGATCACGAAATAGAAGTCCGGCCATTTCTCGAAGACGCCATGGGCGATCATGCTTGCCACGTGCGAAATCGCCGACATGTGCAGAATGGCATGCGTCTCCCAGAAGAAAGTCGTCGGCGCGGGAGCGATGGCAGTTGAGTTCACGCCCCCGTGGCCGCCCAGATGTATGGCGAAAGGCAGCCCTACTTCCGCGCAGGCTTCGTAGATCGGGTGATAAAACGGGTCGCCGTAGGGCTTGACGGACCCTTGGGAAGCGAGAACCTGGACCATGCGTGGATGACTGCCAAGGCGACGTATCTCTGCGGCAGCGAGCTTCGGATCCTGTGGCGCGATGATGATCGAACCCATGAAACGATCGTCTTTCGGCAACCACTGATCGATCTGATAATCATTGTAAGCGCTGACCAGGGCGCTGGCATAATAGGGGTTGGCGAGGGTTGACGCCTCGATCGGCTCATCGCCGGTCAGGATCGCCACGTCGACCTTGTACTTGTCGAGGTGCTTTTCCTTCATGATGAGATAGTTGTCGGCTTCGGTTTTCGGACGGACGTCCTTGCGGGAGAAGTCCTGCGGGTGAAACCAGGGGCGATGGCCATGCGGAAAGGCGCCAACGGGACCTGTTTTCTCGCCCTCGATGAACATGTCTTTCCACAAGCCGGAAAGATAGGGCTCCAACACAGTGGCGCTTGACCAATAATTATGACAATCGCAATCAACTATGAACACTTTGTTCCGCTCCGTGCCTCGGCCCGGCGGTGCTGCCGGCCGCTGATCTGATGCAGCTTCAGCCTTGAGTATTATTTGATCAAGCTTATGATACGTGGAATTATGATCGAGTTTTTCGATAGGACTTTCCATGCAGCTTGATCATATCGAAACGTTTCTCGACATTATCGAGTCGCGAAATTTCAATCGCACCGCGGACCGTTTGGGGCTGACCCAGTCAACGATCAGCACCCGCATCAAGAATCTGGAAAGCGCGATAGGATCCGAACTGTTCCAGCGCGGACGCGCCGGCGCCGAGCCGACCGCTGCAGGCCGCCGGTTCGAAGCCTACGCACGGTCCCTGCTGTCCACCTGGTCGCAAGCTCGCCACGATGTCCGGGCGTTCAATCGTTTCGAAGGCACGTTGCGTGTAGCCGCGCAGGTGGGGATGACGCGCTCGGTTTTGCCGGGATGGGTGGAAACGCTGTGCCAGGTCCTTCCAAAATCCTCGATCCATGTGGAGTCGGATTATTCCAACCAGATGGTCAGCGACCTCAGCATGGGAAACTTGGATATTGCGGTGCTTTACGCCCCTCGCTACCTGCCCGAGATTGCCTACGAGCATCTCATGGTCGAGGAGTATGTGATGGTGTCGACGACCGCCAGAACCCTCTCCGAAGTCGATCCCGAAACCTACATCCGCCCTGGCTACACCGTTCTGCTGGAGAAAACGCACGCAGAGCTGCTGGCTCAATTGGCGATCTGTCGACTTTCGACCGGATCGGAAACGCTGGCGGAGATCATGCTCCGGCGAACGGGCGGCACTTGCTACATGCGTAGCGATGATGCGCGCAGGTTCACCGCCGAGCTTCCATCATTCCTCGTCGAAGGAGCGCCGACGCTGCACCAGCCAGTCCAAACGGCGATACTGGCACGTCGCAAACACGAACCGATCATTCGCAAAGGCATCCGAGCTCTTCATCTCGCCGTTATGTCGCTGGAAGTTTAATCGGAATTAACGATCATAATGCGGAGTTATCGCTGCTGTTCTATGGGCTAAAAACTGGCATGTTCGCTCGACTTCAAAAGCCGAGCCGAACAATGAACGCACACGCTTCCGTCCAAGCCTCTGATCTCGTGCCTGCTATGCGTCAGCGGCAATGGGCACAAAAGACGCGAGATGTTGTGCTCTGCCGTCGCGTCATCGACGAAACGCACGATGTGAAAACATTCGTTCTCACATCTGCCGCGGATCGGATGTTCTGCTTCAGCGCGGGCCAGTATGTTCTCGTGCATCTCAGGATTAACGATACCGCGGTGACGCGCTGCTATTCAGTTTCGTCGCCTCCGACGCGACCGCTAGACCTGCAGATCACGGTGAAGCGAACGCCGGGCGGGCTCGTTTCGAATTGGCTCCATGACCATTTGAGGCCAGGGAGCGAGATGGAGATCGAAGGGCCGCTCGGCTCGTTTAATCTTGATGAGTTGCCGTCTCAGAAACCCGTTTTCCTTTCGGGCGGCAGCGGCGTGACTCCGATCATGTCCATGCTGCGTGCACTTACCGACCGCGCAGACGACCGGGAGGTCCGCTTCATTCACAGTGCGAAAGCGCCAGGCGACATCATCTTCCGATCGGAACTGGACGCACTTGCCGCTCGCTTTCCCAATGTTCAAGTGGCTTTGGTTTGCAGTCAGGGAGATCCCGCTTGGACGGGTTCAACCGGCCGAATTGATGGTCGGATGCTGCTGAGCTTGGTTCCCGATCTCCACACGCGCACCGTTTTTGCTTGTGGGCCCGAAGGGTACATGAAGACGGCACGTGCCTGTCTCGACGCAATAGGTTTCCCGCCCGAGCAGTATCACGAGGAGAGTTTCGGAGGCAGCAATGGTACGCGGTCGGAATTGGCTTCAGCGATTCCGTCTTCGGTCCGTTTCGCCCGCTCGGGGGTGGAGCATCACTGCACCCCCGGAGAGACTGTGCTGGAAGCGGCACGGAAATGTGGCATCTACATCCCAACCGCCTGCCAGCAGGGAGTTTGCGGCACGTGCCGAATAACCAAATTATCCGGCGAGGTCGCCATGGAGGATCTCGGCGGGCTGACCCCTGAAGAGAAGTCGGCCGGTTATGTCCTGGCATGTTGCAGCCGCCCGCAAGGAACGGTTTTGCTCGACATTTGACTGGGCGTTGCTGCTTTGGAGATTCCTTCGGCGGGCGTCAGGGTCTAGCCTCAATGTGCTGCCGCCGGCGCCGTCGAAGTAGGCGTAGAGGGGCGCCTGATTCTCCGCATCTCACAGTTCCACACTCGAAGCTGCCAGTCCGTTTGCGCGAAGAGTTTCGGGCGCCGGCAGGCGTACGAAAGTCCCCGAGGAAGGAACCCGCGGGCTACAGGCGACGGCTATGGAGATTTCGATCTGCGGCTGATGTCGGCGATGGCTGGGATGTCGCCAGGGAGGGCGGAGATGGATGCCGACAGGCCGCTTCGTTGCGCCTCCAGGCGATGTTGTCGGCCCGGCACGCTGCTGGGCGCGGCTCTGTCGGCGTTGATGATCACCTTGGACACGCGTGAATCCGGTGCCGGAGGCCGATAGCCTGCGGCTGAATGCTGGATGATACCATGCCGGGTCATGGGGCGTTCTCCGGGTTCGGTGTCGATTTGTCCGGGGGCCCGCGCGGCTGCCTCCATCGGTCGAAGGTCTCGATGACGATCATGCGTCCGTCGCAGCAGGGGCATGGTGGGCGGAAGTCGTCCGGTCCTTCCGTGGTGTCGTCATAGGACGGTGCGGCGACGTTCAGGAGTTTGCGCGCAAGCGCGAGGCTGGCCTTGCGAGCGGAGCCGGCAAGCAGGCCGTAGTGTCGGATGCGATGGAAGCCACGGGGGAGGACATGGAGCAGGAAGCGGCGGATGAACTCGTCGGTGGCGAGCGTCATGACCTGCTGCCGCTCGGCGCCAGGGCGACGATAATCCTTGTAGCGGAAGGTGACGCTGTTCTTGTCGAAGGCGATCAGGCGGCTGTTCGAGATCGCGACCCGGTGCGTGTAGCGCGACAGGTAGGCGAGCACCGCCTCCGGGCCGGCGAAGGGTGCCTTGGCGTAGACCACCCCAGCGCTTCCTCCTGACGGGAGCGAGGTGGCGCAGGAATGCCAGCCGGTCGGTGAGGTGCGCCATTGATCCGAAGAAGCTGAGCCGGCCGGCGTCGTGCAGCGCGACCAGACGGGTGAGGAACAGGCGGCGGAACAGCTTGCCGGGTACCCTCACCGGAAGCAGGAATGCCGGGCGCGACGATATCCAGCGGCTTCCGTCTGGCGCGATGCCGCCGCCCGGCACGATCATGTGCACGTGCGGATGGTGCGTCATCGCCGAACCCCAGGTGTGGAGCACGGCAGTGATGCCGATGCGTGCGCCGAGATGCTTCCGATCTGCCGCGATGGTCAGCATCGTCTCCGACGCTGCCTTGAACAGCAGGTCGTAGACCGCCGCCTTGTTGTGGAAGGCGATGTCGGCGACCTCGGCCGGCAGCGTGAACACGACGTGGAAGTAGCCGACCGGCAGTAGGTCGGCCTGGCGCTCGGCCAACCATGTCCGCGCCGCTGCGCCCTGACACTTCGGGCAGTGCCGGTTGCGGCAGGAGTTGTAGGCGATGCGCCACTGGCCGCAGTCCTCGCAGGCCTCGACGTGGCCGCCAAGGGCCGCGGTGCGGCAGTGCTCGATCGCCGACATGACCTTGAGCTGCTGCAGTGTCAGATGCCCTGCATGGGCGGCCCGGTAGGCGGGCCCGGCAGTGCGGAAGATGTCGGCGACCTCGATCGAGGCGCGCACGCTCAGCCGTCGGGTGAGATCTCTTCCGGCTTGAAGAGGCCAAGCTTGTCGAGCGGGCTCGTGACGGTGCGCACCGTGCGGGTTGCAACCTTGGTGTAGAAGGCGGTGCTATTTAGCTTGGCGTGCCCGAGCAGGACCTGGATGATCCGGATGTCGGTGCCGTCCTCCAGCAGGTGGGTGGCGAAGCTGTGACGCAGCGTGTGCGGCCCGACCCGCTTGGCGATGTCGGCGGCCTGTGCTGCCTCGACGACCACGCGATAGAGTTGGCGGGTGCTGATGGGCTTCATCGCATGCTGCCCCGGGAACAGCCAGCCGTCGCGATGCATCACGCCCTGCTGGCGTCCGACCTTCCACCACTGACGCAGCAACAAGAGCAGGTCTTGTGACAGCATGGCGTTGCGATACCGCCCGCCCTTGCCGCGCTCCACCCGGATCAGCATGCGCTCGCTGTCGATGTCGGCGACCTTCAGCGCCGAGACCTCGGCGACGCGCAAGCCCGCGCCATAGGCAACCGACAGTGCGGCCTGGTGCTTGAGGCAGGTGGTGGCGTTGAGCAGCCGGGCGACCTCGTCGCGGCTGAGCACCACCGGCAGCTTGCGCGGGTGCGCCAGACGAACGAGCCTGCGCGCCAGATCGGGACGATCGACCGTATGCGTGAAGAAGAAGCGCAACGCCGACACGATGCTGTTCATCGTCGGCACGGGAACACCGTCGTCCTGCTGCTCGATCTGGAACCGGCGCAGGTCGTCGGTGGTCGCTGTATCCGGCGACCGGCCGAGGAACGTCGCCAGGCGTCCGATGTCGCGGAGATAGTTGCGTTGCGTCTCCTGGCTGAACCGGCGCAGGGTCATGTCGTCGATCAACCGCTGACGCAGGGGGCTGATCGGTGCATCGAGAACAGGATAGGGCATGGTCAGGCTCCTTGTTGAAGAAGCCCGTGATGCTCTGCCGCTGCCGAACCACCCTCAATGCGAGCGCGACGTCCGGCTCGTGATCTCTACCTCACCACACGCGCCCATCCCGCGCAGCGGGTCGTCTAATCGCTCGACCGTCAAGGGGGTGAGTGCAAGGCCGTCGTCCTTTCTGTCGATTCTCGTTCGTCCGCATGCCGGTACAGGGTCGTCTACGCGGTCGACGCGATGATCGCCGCAGGATGAGTTTCGCAGGTGAGATCTTCCTATGTTCGTTACGCAATCTGCTTACCGAGGCAGTTGCTTCCCGCTTCGCGGAATGATCTCAGCCACGTCCCGGCAGGGACAGCTCGGCGCGTCCTGTAAGAACGCTATCGGTTGAATGGCCCGAAGAAATCGTCGTAGCTAACGTCTGCAGGATCAGGCAGCGGCGGGTCGTCTAATCGCTCGACCGTCAAGGGGGTGAGTGCAAGGCCGTCGTCCTTTCTGTCGATTCTCGTTCGTCCG